>NZ_JAAUVO010000013.1:0-123961 GCF_012030385.1 Microbacterium sp. B19(2022) | reverse complement strand
CTCCCCCTCCTCTCGCTCCTCTCCCCTCCCCGCCGAGTGCACGGCTTGGCGCCGAATGCACGGGCTATCCAGGTCAACGAGCCGTGCACTCGAGGGCACGCCGTGCACTCGGCGACCCACCCGAACGACGCTCACTGAAAGTTGAGCAACATATCGGGTCGGACGTATAATTTCCGTGAATTCCGGCGGGCTGAAAGGGCGCCCGTTCCACCGCGCGATGCAGAGATCAGCATCCTCGGATGCGGTGCGCTCCTCGACAGCCGATGCCGGCCGACCGATTGGAGTGTTGAGATGTTCACGATGCCCGATCCCCGATTCGAGCTCAGGAAGATCACCGATACCGAGTGGCTGATCCTCGATCACCGCTACGCCGCAGATGATTCACGCCGCACGGTCGCCTGCATCTATCAGGTCGACACCGTCGAGGTCGAAGCCGTCTGGCTGCGCGACCTGCCGCTCGCGACGTACTACATGTCTGCGGCGGATGCGCTCGAGGACGTGCAGCGGTTCCACTCGCCGCGACGCGCGAGTCGCCCGATCCCGATTCCGCACCTGCCTCCGCTGGCCACCGCCTGAGGGAGCCGGGCACCGATCGGCGCCCGAACCACCGAGGCCGGGGATTCTCCGGCCCGGTGCACGCGTCTGTCAATGGGCACGCGTGCCCGGGCCGGTGGGGCGAGACTGATCGCCTCAGCCCTCAGCCGAACGGAGCCTCTGATGTCAGATCCGCAGACGAACCACGATGACCAGCCCCTCGTCGACGCCGTCGGCATCGACCCGGACATGCCGTCCACCGACGACGACACCGACGATGATGACGATGCCGACATCGACGTCGCCGACCAGGACGAGTGACCTGATTCGCGCGTGCGCAACCCCCTGGCGTTCTCTTCCGGAGCATCGCATCCTCGGGGCATGACACACCCCGACGACATCAAACAGCCCCTGGACCACCTGCCTCCCCTCGAAGAGCGGGACAAGGCGATCGAGATCGAAGAGCCGAGCTACCCGACGTCCGAGCCACCGACCGGACCCGCGCATGCCTCGCCCGAGACGGCGGCCGAACCCGGCAAGCCGAACCGGCACGGCGTCGACAAGCTCCCGCCCGGAACGAGCTGAGCCCGGCGCGCGGCGCCGGCGGCGCTGACCGGATGCCGACAGTGTCCTGGGTATCCGGCGGTGCGGCGCTCGGCCCACCCTAGGCTTCAGGGGTGCCCCCACCCGCTGCCTCCCGTCGACGGACGGTCGCCAGGATCGCGGGCGCGTTCTTCGCCCTCGCCACGGCGATCGTGGTCGGGGAGCTCGGCGTCTCGGTGGCGACGTCCGGCGAGGCATCTCTTCTGATCGGACCGCTCGACGAGCGCAGCCTGCTCACCGGCTCGATGCTGATCGCGTTCGCCGCCCTCTGCGTCGGGCTGTGGAGCGTGGATGCGCCGCGGTGGATGCTGGTGCTCAAGATCATCGGCATCGTGCTCGCCGCTGGAGCGGGCGCCCTTGCGGCTTTCCTCGTGATGCTGTCCATCGAGGTGAAGGTCACTCCGCTGCTGCAGGGGGACTGCGACACCGGCTACGTCGTGGTCGAGCGCTCGTTCCTGATGGGATCGAGTGGCACGGTGTATCGGCAGGATGGTTTCGTCGCGACCTCGGTGGCACGAACCTCCGGGAACAACGCCTACCAGCCGTTCGCGATGGGCGGGTACGCCGTGGCGGAGGCGGATGGCACACTGTCCGTCTCGTACGCGATCAACCAGCCGAACGCGGGCTCGAATCCGCTGGACACCTACGCGGCGTCGTTCTCCGTCCCCGTGCTCGAGGACAGAACACCGCACTGCGGGTATGAGGCGCAGAGGGAGCCGATCCGGTCTCCGAGCCCTCCGGTGACCTCGGCACCTGTACCCATGACCGCTGCGGCCGTCGATGATCAGATGACGGAACTCGTGACCGCCTCGTTGGATGCCTCCTCCGGAACCGCCGTCGATGCATCCGGCGCTCCGATCGACGCCGCCGCCCTGCCGATCCGGTCCGTTTCGTGCGCCGAGAGTCCCGGCACCCGCCGCGAGCTGCAGCTCGACTTCCGCACCGACGACAACACCCGATCGGTCGCCGACATCCTGACGGTCTGGGACCGAGCCGGCTACGAGCAGGATCGTGCCATGCAGGAGGACATCCGTTACAGCGAGGGCCGCCCCGTGGAGCGGATGAGCGTGCGGGACACGTCGAGCATCGACGGCCTGATCCACCTCACCGTGAGCTCGATCTGCATCGTCGAGTAGCGCGCTGCTTCATCCTTCGCGACTCTTCTCGGCCTCTTTCTGCGCCTTGTCCGCCTCCTTGCGGGCGTCTTCATCGGCCTTCTGCTGAGCCTTCTCCGCGTCCTTGGCCGCTTTCTCTGCGGCCTTCTGCTCGTCGGTCGGCTTTCCGCCGCCGGGCTCGGTGTCTTCGGCGGGCACGACGGGCACGACGGGCTCAGCAGGCTGGTCGGGAGCGTTCACGGGTGTCGTGGAAGGCTCCGCAGTCGGCGCGGGAGACTGCTCGGTGTCGACCGTGTCGGTCACGTCCGGATCCACGGCGCCGATGCCCGACAGCCACACCCCGGTCAGGACGGATGCGGCGACCGCCGCGACCACGGCGCCGCCGATGATCCTCCGGCGACGCCCGCCGGCCTTTCGCTCGGTGAGACCGCGCGGTCTCACCGGCCCGGCGGGAAGAAGGAGTGTCGGGGTGGTGGCCGGCGATGACGAGGCGCGCGCTGCGGCCATCGCTGCGACCGTGGCCGGGACGGCAGGACGCGGCGGAGCAGGAGGCGCCGGGCGCGACGATGCCGTCGCTGCCGTCACGAGTTCCGACGACGCGGCGAACACCTCCAAGGCACGTGGCCGATCGGCGGGGTCCGCGGCCAGCATCCGCGTCAGGAGGGTGGTCCACCCGACCCCCAGGGATGCCGGCACCTCCGGCATCTCGATGAGCCGGGCCATCGCGGCGCCGATGCCTTCGGCCTCCGGGAAGGCGCGCGTCCCGGTAAGGGCCTCGAGCAGCACGAGTCCCAGCGAATAGATGTCGGCGGGCGGAGCGGGCGGCTCCCCTCTCAGCTGCTCCGGGGCGAGATACGCCGCGGTTCCGATCACGAGCCCGGGGGTGGTGAGCCGCGCGCCGTCGACGAGGACGGAGATGCCGAAGTCCGCGAGCTTCGCCCCCGACCGGTTGCCGGGAAGCGGAGTCCGCGACACCAGCACATTCGACGGCTTGATGTCACGATGCACGATCCCCGCGCCGTGCACGACATGCAGCGCCTCGGCGAGGTCCGCTGCGAGCCGCGCGACCTCGGCGGGTGCCAGCGGCCCCTGCGCGATGCGGGCAGACAAGGTCGGCCCATCGATGAACTCCATCACCAGGTACTCGGCACGTCCCAGGACGAGCTGCGCGTCGTAGAGCGTGACCAGGCCGGGGTGGTTGAGCGAGGCGAGCACCGTCATCTCGCTGCGCGCGCGACCGGATGGCTGTGCGCCGTCCATCTCGTCGCGCAGCATCTTGATCGCCACCGTACGGCCGAGAAAGATGTCGTCGGCGCGATACACGCGCGCCATCCCGCCCTGTCCGACGCACTCCTGCAATCGGTAGCGCCCATCGAGCAGCGCTTCGGTAGGAAGCGAGTCATCGGTCATCGTCGAATCCTCCTGACGCCCGTCGGGTATCGGGCGGCGACCGCCCACCTTACGGATTCGGCGCGCTCAAGGCCCGGGCCTTGACACGAGCGCGCGCGCACCCCCGGTACTGTTTTCTCAGGAGAACGGAGCCGATCATGGATGCTGCCGATGCGATCGGACTGATCGCCGAGATCCTCTCGTGGATCGGCCTCGGGATCGGTCTCCCCCTGCTCCTCATCGTCTTCCTGGTGAAGGTGCACGACGGCCGCTGGGTGCCGCAGGAGGTCTTCATCCTCGAGGACGACGGCCGCGCCCGCGCCCGCTGGTTCACCGCCGGCGACTTCTGGGAGCGCCCGCTCCGCGCGGACGAATCCGGCCACTGGCAGGGCCGCGAAGAAGTCGATGCGTTCGTCAGCGAGCACCACCCGAGCCTGATGCGCTTCGAACCCCGCCGGCCCCTCCTCCATGCCGTGCAGGTGCTCGGAGTCACCCTCGCCAGCGTGGGGGCTGCGGCGGTCACGCTCTCGATCATCCTGCTGTTCGTGGGGTGAATCGACGGCGGCCGGCCTGACAGGCACCGGCATTCCGCGGCAGGATGGAGGCATGCCCGTTCCTCCCCTCTCTTCACGCCCCTGGCTCGACTCGTACGCGGAGGGCGTCCCCGCAGACATCGATGAGCCGACGCAGACCCTCCCGGAGATGCTGTCGGCGAGCGTGAAGGCCTTCGGCCGGCGTCCGGCGCTGGACTTCTTCGGCGCGGTCACGACCTACCGGGAGCTCGGGGAGCAGATCGAGCGCGCCGCGGAGGGCCTGCGGCGGCTCGGGGTCGGCAAGGGCGACCGCGTCGCCCTGGTGCTCCCCAACTGCCCGCAGCACGTCGTGGCCTTCTATGCGACTCTGCGACTCGGCGCGATCGTGGTCGAGCACAATCCCCTCTACACGCCCCGCGAGCTGCGACACCAGTTCGAGGATCACGGCGCCCGCGTCGCCATCGTCTGGGACAAGGCCGCCGACATGGTCGCCGGTTTCCCGGCCGACCTCCGGGTCGAGCACATCGTCAGCGTCGACATCACGGCGGCGATGCCCCTGTCGAAGCGCGTCGCGCTCCGTCTCCCGATCCCCAAGGCTCGTGAGGCGCGAGCGAAGCTGACCGGCACACCGAAGGCACGGCACCTCGTCGCCTGGAAGAGTCTCGTCGACCACCGGCGGCTCTCGCGACGCGTGCCCGGGCCCGCCTTGGACGACACCGCACTGCTGCAGTACACGAGCGGGACGACGGGCGTTCCGAAGGGTGCGATCCTCACGCACTCGAACCTCCGCGCCAACGCGATGCAGGGACGGGCGTGGGTGCCCGGCCTCGTCGACGGCGAAGAGACGTTCTACGGCGTGCTGCCGTTGTTCCACGCGTACGGCATGACGCTGTGCCTCACGTTCGCGATGAGCATCGGAGCGCGGCTGGTTCTGTTCCCCACGTTCGATCTGGGGCTCGTCACGGCGGCGGCGCGCTCGACTCCGCCCACCTTCCTTCCCGCCGTGCCACCCATCTACGACGCTCTAGCGCGCGCCGCGGCCCGCGGGACCATCGATCTGTCGACGGTCCGCTTCGCCATCTCCGGCGCGATGAGCCTTCCGGTCGCGACCGTGAAGAGGTGGGAGGAGGCGACCGGTGGCCTCCTCGTCGAGGGCTACGGCATGACCGAGAGTTCGCCGGTGGCACTCGGCAACCCGATCGGGCCGTCGCGTCGCCCCGGCACCGTCGGCGTGCCCTTCCCGAGCACCGAGATCCGCGTCGTCGATCCCGAGGACACCGATGTCGACATGCCGGCCGGCGAGCGCGGGGAACTCCTCATCCGAGGCCCTCAGGTGTTCCAGGGCTATTGGGGGCGTCCGGGCGAGACCGCGGATGCACTGCTGGCAGACGGCTGGCTCCGCACCGGAGACATCGCCGAGGTCTCGGCCGACGGGTTCGTGAGCATCGTCGATCGCCTCAAGGAGCTCATCATCACGGGCGGGTTCAACGTGTCGCCCAGCGAGGTGGAAGACGTGCTCGCCGCGCACCCGGATGTCACCGCCGCCGCCGTCGTCGGTCTTCCCCGGCCGCACGGCGGAGAAGACGTCGCCGCCGCGGTCGTGCTCCGCGACGGTGCCACCCTCGACGTGGATGCGCTGCGCGACTTCTGCCGCACCCGGCTCACGCCCTACAAGGTGCCGCGCCGCATCACCGCCGTCGATGACCTGCCCCGGTCGCTCATCGGCAAGGTGCTGCGCCGCCAGGTGCGCGACGAGCTGCTCGAAGGGCGCTGAGGGGTCGAACCCACCCGTCAGTCACCGGACCGGCTCCGGCCGTGGGCGAGTGCACCAGAAGTGGCTCGCTACTTCGTCGCGTTCGGGTGATGCGAGTGCACCTGCTCGATCAACACGTCGCCACCGTCGACGTAGAACCGATTCGCGCATCACCCTGGGCGGTCGGCTTGTGCTGCCAGCGCTCGTGACGAGCGTTGCCGCGCTGGATGAACTGCAGCTCGCCTCGCAGGGGATAGTTCGTCGGGGTTCCCTCAAGAGGGCTTCCCGTGAGGAAGTCCCATGTATCGGCCATGGGGTTGCGGATGGTCGCGACGAGGTCTCGCCAACCTTTGCGGGCGCCGGCGGTCGCGTATCGGATCGTGTATTCGGTCTTCTTCGTGGGCCTGGCGACCAGGTCGTCCTTGGCCACACTCAGGGACGCTCGATCAGCTCGTCGTGATCCAGCCACTCCGCAGGTCGAGCGGAGAGCCCTGCGGCGATCGCGGTCGCCGTCTCCCGCCAGGACGTGAGCTCCGCGATCGCCCGATGGGGCTGTCCTGTGGCGAACGATGCGCGAGCGGCATCGACGAGATCCCGTGCGCACGTCGCCTGGTCGGTATCGGAGAGCGCCAGCATCCACGGGAAGCGGTCAGCCATCCGCGACGCGAGAGTGCCCTCCTCGTCGAGCGTGACCGTGATCAGGTCGGCGGCGAACTGCAGCAGCGCCGCGCGGGCGTCGGCCTCACGCTGCGACATCAGTACGAGCGGCTCACCGTCTCGGCGCGTGATCTGGACCGTGTGGTCCTCCGCCTCGGCGAAGACGTCAGCGGAGTGCTTGCTGAGATCAGACGAGCGCCGAGTCGTCGTGCGGAGGTCGTTGAGGATCGTCATGCGTTCATTCTATTCGGAATGTGTTCGGAAGTCTGCGATGCCCGGCGAACATCGGCCCCGCGCCTCGCGATCAGGCGACGTGGCGGCCCAGGGCGTCGAGGAGGCCGCGCGTGCCGGCCTCACGCCCCTGCCCGTCCGCCCAGAACTGGTCGAAGAACACGCCGTGCTCCGTGTGCGTGAAGCGGGTTCCGGCATCGATCGGTTCGAACTCCAAAGACGCGACCGACGTCGACATGTGGGCCCCGTCGAGCCACATGTCGTAGGTCGTGACGATGCGGACGTGTTCGACGATGTCGGCGTACGTCGCCTCGTACCGTGAGACCGGACCGCCGTGGAACTTGCCCTCGTCGATGTCGCGCCCGCCGACCCGGAAGTCGAACACCCACTCCCGAGTGCGGATGCGGTCGGCGTCACCCCACCAGCTCCGCTTGCTGTCCTCGTCGGCGAACGCCGCCCAGACGCGCTCGATGGGCGCCGCATAGTCGCGGGTGAGGGTGAATCCGGAGCGCGCGAGTCGGCGTTCGAGCGTCATCCCCGCCTCCTATCGGGTCAGAGTGACGTGGATCACGCCGCTCTCGGCGACTTCGCTCGTCACCTCGTGGGTGAGATCGAAGCCGACCAGATCGTCCCACAGCCGATGCCCGCGACCGAGGAAGATCGGGGCGACCAGGAGGTGCAGGTCGTCGACCAGCCCTGCGCGCAGGAAGTCTCGCGCTGTTCGGTACCCTCCACCGACGCGCACGTCGAGGTCGCCGGCGGCCTCCTTCGCCTCGGCGAGCACCTCGTCGATCGGAGCGTCGCGGAAGTGGAAGGTGGTTCCGCCGTTCATCGGAAGCGGCGCGCGGGGTGCGGTGTGGGTGAGGACGTAGACCGGGGTGCCGAACGGGGGCGTGTCGCCCCACCAGCCCGTCCAGTCCGGATCGGCGGGGAAGGAGTGGAGTCCGAACATGCCGGCACCCATGATCTCGGAGCCGACTCCGTCGAAGAACGCGGCCGCATGACGGTCGTCGACGCCGGTCGTGCCCGCGCCGCTCGTGTCCCCGAAGACGTTCTCGCGAAACGTGCGGGTGGCGGCATAGGCGGCGGTGAGGCGCGCCCAGTCCTCGCCCATCGGATTCTCGGGGGTCGCATCCGACGGCGTGTAGCCGTCCAGCGAGGTGAACAGGTCCAGGCGCACGCGGGTCATGTCAGTTCTCCTTCGGGGTCGTGAGAGCGAGGTGGATGCCGAGCCGGTCGGCGTGGTGCTCGGCGGGCGTTCGCTGCTCGCCGAGCCACAGGTGCAGCACGTCGAGGGCGCCGGGTCGAAGGCTCACGGTGCGCACCCGCCCGAGCTTCTCCGACGTGACGACTCCGGCACCCTCGAGGACACTCAGATGCTGCAGGAATGACGGCAACGCCATGGCGAACGGCGCCGCGAGATCCGAGACGACAGCGGGAGATTTCGCCAGCCGTTCCACGATGGCGCGACGCGTGGGGTCCGCGAGAGCGCGGAACACGGCATCGATCTCTTCGTGATACTTAGGCATGCACCTAAGTATCACGAAGGATCGACATCGCGTCAACCAGGCGGTTGAAACTATCCGGTCGTCACGCCCGGCTCCGCGGCGAACGGCATCATCCCGAAGCCGCGGTAGATCCGCGCCGGGCTCACGGCCCGCCCCTCGGCCACGGTGAGGGCCACGTTGCGGATGTCCCTGATCGACCGCGTCGGGTCGCCGTCGACGAGGATGAAGTCGGCGGCCTTGCCCACCTCGATCGTGCCCCGGTCTTCGGCGCGATGCAGGTGCTCGGCGCATCCGATCGTGGCGATGCGGAGCGTGTCGACCGGGCTGATGCCGGCATCGACGAAGAGCTCCAGTTCGCGGTGCACGGTGACGCCGGTGCCGTCATCCGTTCCCGGCCACAGCTTCACGCCCTTCTGGTGCAGCCGGACCACGATCTCCTGAAGGCGCCGGAACGCCGTCTCGTAGCTGTCGAGTTCGGCCTGGTCCCGGTAGGGCACGTAGGTACGTCGGCGGTAGCGGCGGACGCCGGCCGGGAAGTGCTCGATGACCGGCTCGTGAGCGGGGATCACGGTGCGCGCCCTGCTCAGCATCAGCTGCTCGAGGATGACCAGGGTCACGTCGAGGCTGACGCCCCCGTCGACCATCGAGGCCATGGTGCGCTGCACTCGCTCGGAGTCGAGGTCGAGGTCGGCGACCCGGGTGAGCGCCGTGAGCCGCAGTGGGGTGCGGGTGTCCTCCTCCGGCTCCAGCACCCAGCCGAGCGCGAGCTGGTTGAGGTGCGTGATCTCGTCGTACCCGTCGGCGATGGCCCGATCGGCATCCATGAACGCCGGCACGTGGCCCTGCACCCGCATCCCCCGGTCGTGGGCGCGCGCGGCGGTCTCGGCGACCCAGTCGGGCGTGAAGGAGTTGTAGATCTTGATCGCGTGGAACCCGCGGTCGGCATACCAGTCGACGGCTGCGAGCGCCTCGTCCAGACTCTCGACGACGTGGCCCATCCGCATCGCGTGTGCGCTCCGGCCCTCGATGAAGCCGGCGGGCACGGCGGAAGGCCCGCGCACCTCCCCCGTTTCGATGGCGGCCATCAGCGCGGCGAGCGCGTCGTTGTCGTTGCCCATGTCGCGGACGTTCGTGACTCCGGCGGCGATGTACAGCAGAGCGGATGACGTGTCGAGGTGCGCGTGCATGTCGTGCAGGCCGGGGATGGCGGTGCGACCGGCCCCGTCGATGATCGTGGCGCCGTCGGGAACCGCGATGTCGGGGCCGATCCCGGTGATGCGTCGCCCGTCGACCACGATGGTCTGCGGATCGCCGACCTGCCCGCTCACCGGGTCGAAGATGCGCACGTCGCGCACGACGAGCGTCCCGCCATGGTGCATCGTGGCCTCGCGAGAGAGCGCGGCGAAGCGGCGTCTGGTCGCTCGCTGCAGCGCCGCATCGATCTCGGCTGCCGCAGCGACGAGATCCGGGTGGAGCAGCAGCTCGCCGTCGGAGATGCCGACCAGGTCACGGGTGGCGCGGTCTCGCAGCACGTACTGCGGCCGCAGCTGCACACCCGTGAGTGCGAAGGCCTCGACGTCACGGCCGCCGACTTCACCGAGCGGCACCGGGACGACGGCGACCTCCCCGGCTGGGAGCAGTGGAACAGGCCTTCCGGTGGCGAGGGCGCGCTCGACCAGCAGCACCAGGCCGTAGGGACTGGCGTCGGCGGGAAGGTAGAAGCCCTCCGCCGTGGTGGTGCCCTCGTCGGCCTGGCTGCTCCAGCGCGCCGCCCCGTCGGGGTCGATCGCGAACCTCTCGTGCACCGTGCCGCCCATGAGCGACGTGCCGTCGATCTCCCACCGCACCGGCAGACCGGCATCGAGCCGGAGTGTCTCAGCGAGTCTCGCACCGCGGCCGTTGTTGTCGACCTCGTAGACGATGCGGGTGAGGCCGTCCGGATCGGTGTCGGCCGAGAGTGATCCGACAGGCTCGCCGTTGGACACGAGGATCAGTTGCACCGTCATCGGCGGGTCCCTGCTTTCGAGGTGTGGGTGATGGTTCGGCCGATCGCGTCGCGGGCTTCGACGAGAACCGTCTCATCGAGGGAGTGCCCGGCGATCAGCGGATGGATCTCGACGGCGGATGCCGGCACCCCGGAGTGCCGCACCGCGTGGATCGTGCTGGACAGTGTGGTGGCGAGGTCGAAGTAGCCCCCGAGCAGGAGGATGCGCAGGTCAGGCCGCTCCTTCGCGACCTCGCCGAGGTTCGTCGCCACCGAAGTGCGGAAGATGGGCGGCATGGCCTCTGCCGGACGCCAGTCCCAGGCGAAGTTCAGATCGAGGGAGAGCGACACGTAGGGCTCGTCCGCATCGACGGGTGCGCCCAGCTCGTCGCGGAGGTACCGGGCGATGGGCGCGGAGTGGATAACGTTGCCGCGGCCGAGACCGAGAGCCGGGTCATCGGCTGCCGGAGGGCGTCCGTCGGGATGGGGCTCGGGCAGCGGGCCGGTCACGCGCACGTCCAGCCGCCCGACGACGAGTCCCTCGTCGCCGCGCAGGCTGCGGAGGAAATCCTCGCTGCCCACTCGCAGGTCGGCGGCGAGCACGGCCTCCGGCGAGAGGCCCACGAGCTCGGCGATCCGTGCGGCGAGGCGGATGCGGGTTTCGGGCTCGAGGGCCGCGCCCCGGTGCAGCGCCGGGAGCACCTCGTCGACGGCGAAGCGCTCCACCTCGGCCCAGACCTGCGCCACGTCATCCCCGCCCGGACGAGCGGCACCGTGGAACCAGGCCGCCACCGCCATCGTCGGCAGCGCGAACACGGCGGCGAGGTCGTTCTCGGGTGCCTCGGCGGCCGTCGTGGCGTCGAGCATCGGCGAGATGAGGGTGATGCTGTCCAACCGCAGATCCGTCAGCTGCGGGGCGACGGCGGCGAGCCGGTAGCCGCCGAAGCTCTCGCCGATCAGATGGATCGAGGCGTGCTCCCGGTCGTTCGCGCGGAGCCAGGCGCGGATGAAGGTCTCCACGGCATCCGCGTCGCCGGGCACCGTGAGCATCCGCACAGCAGCCTCATCCCGGAGCATCCTGCTGAATCCGGTGCCGACCGGATCGACGAAGACGAGGTCGGCCGCGTCGAGCAGCGAAACGGCGTTCTCGACGACCTCACCGGAGCGGAGGATGCGCGGGCCCAGGGCGTTCATGTGCAGCGGAGACGACGAGGCGCCGGGGCCGCCGTTCCACAGGAAGGCGACAGGGCGCTCCGTGTCCGAGTGCCGGACGTAGCTCGTCGCACTGATGGTGGCATCCGGTTCCCCGTCGGGCCCGAGGAGGACCAGTTCGCTCCACCGTGCGACGCCTTCGCCGAGATCTGCGCCGAGCGATACGCGCCCCTCGATCGACCTCACCCGTCCACCACCCAGTCGGTGGTGCGGATGTCGCCGCCTCGGGGCTCGTAGCGCACGGTCACCTCCTCGCCGTCGCACGCGATGACGATGTCGAGCGGGGTGGACCCATCCCGCGCCGCGCTGTACGAGAAGCGACGCGTGACGAGTTCGTCGCCGTCGCGGAGTCCCGCGCGTTCGGCCGCAGACCCCGCGACCAGACCGGTGATGCGCCGCGGCTCCTGGAACGACACGATGTCGAAGCCGAGGTCATGCTCGGGGGCGACAACGGGAACCGGGCGAAGCACTCCCTGGAAAAGCTCCGTCGGTCGTTCGATCGGTTCGCCGGCCACCATCGCGTCGTAGTCGGTTCGCGCCCGCTCGCCGATGATCTTCTCGATCCGCTGCAGCCAGCCCTCCACGAGCACCTTCTCGCCGCGACGCTGCGCCCGCTGGATGTCGATGACGATGTCGTCGAGCGAGACCTCTCCGGCCGACTCCGCCCGCAGGCGGGCATCGACGGCCACGAGGTACTGGATGCCGCGCCCATAGGGGATGGTCTGCGCCCGCAGATCCGCCCAGAACAGATCGGCCGCGGCCGCGTAGCTCAGGTGCCGTCGCGGGTTCGCGTCGTACCGGCGGTACATGTCGGTGAGCTGCTCGGCGAAGGTCGCGGAGTCGAGTATCCCTGCTCGCCAGGGCAGCACCAGCGAATAGAACTCGGCCGTCCCCTCGCTGTACCAGGATCCGACGGTCCAGTCCTCGTCGAGGTGCGGCCAGTTGTGCACCATCTCGTGCGCGAGCAGGGTGCGCAGATCCGCCTCGTCGACCTCGGTCGTCGGCGAGTAGCCGAACGCGAACGATGACGGGAAGGACGTGCCGCCGGAGCCCTTGTCGGGGTTGCGGCGCACGAGCACGTGATACTGCGGATTCTCCTCTTCGAAGAACGCGCTCATCGTGGTGTGGATGTCTCGCAGGTAGCTGCTGAGGCCGTCGAGGTCGAAGGGCACGTCGCTGTAGGCGTGGATGCCGAAGTTCGTCGCTCCCTCCGGGGCGATGATCGGGGTCCCGGCGCCGAACAGGCAGTGCTCGATCGATGCGATGTCGCCCGACCAGCGCCGCACCTCATCGCCGGCGCCGTGGCTCGAGACCGCGGTCACCCCCTTGTCGAGGTTCCAGGTCAGCGAGAAGTCGAACTCGCTCTCCGCACTGAGCGGCACGGGAAGGAAGGTGCAGCCGGCGCCGAACAGTCCGAGCTGCTCGCGGCGCAGGTCGAACAGCGGCCCGACCGGTGTGCGCAGATCCACATCGCGCACGGGGGCCCGCACCGCGACCTCCACGACGCCGTCGACGTCGCGGTCGGCGAGGAAGTGCCGATAGGTGCTCATGGGATCCGACGTGCCCTCGACCTCCGTAAGCGGGACGGCGCCGGCGGAATCGCTCACCCGGATGTCTTCCACCCGGTAGACCGCGCCGGGGACGGAGGCGATCACGGCAGGGAGCCGGAGCAGCACCTCCCCCGCGGCGACGGGGCCGAACTCGGCGCGATAGCGGGCGTCGATGCCCGCCCATCCCTCCGCGCTGCGGAACGGGGTGAGCTCGAGATCGAACACGGGCAGAGTCATGAGAGCGCCTCCCAGCGCACGGTGGCGACCTGGTCGCCGGCCGGCAGATAGTCGAAGTCGAGCGGCTCGCCGTCGCGCACGACGTGCAGCGACAGCGGCCGGTCGCTGTAGCGGGATGCGTGGTACGGCAGTGCGAGATCGACCAGTGCATCCCCGTCGCGCACCCCGGCGCGGGCGGCCGCGGAATCGGGACGCAGACCCTGCACGCGCCGCCCGTCGCTGCGGAAGGAGGCGACGTCGAAGCCGAGGTCGTACTCGGCAGCCGTCGCCGGGACCGCTCGCATCCCCTCGAACGGAACATCCGGAAGCGGGATGGGGGTCCCGGCGGCCATGGCGTCGAAGTCGCGCTGCGCGTCAGCCCCCGTGAACACCGCCACCCGCTCGACCCATCCCGCAGCTCCGACCTGCTCGCCGGCACGCTGCGCGCGCAGGATGTCGAGCACGACGTCGTCGAGCGTCTTCTCGCCGTCCGTGGCCTGCCGGATCCGGCCGTCTGTCGCGATCAGGTAGCGGAGACCGCGCCAGTAGGGGATGCGCTGCGCGCGAGGATCGGCCCAGTACGCGGCGGAGGCCGCGTCGTTGTCGAGCCCTCGCAGGGCGTTGGTGTCGTACTGCTGGAACCTGTCGGTGAGCTGCTCCGTGAGCGCCGTAGTCGAGAGCATGCCGCTGCGGTGCGGCAGCACGTGCGAGTAGTACTCGGCGGTGCCCTCGGTGTACCAGGAGATCGTCGAGTGGTGGTCGTTCAGGGTGGGCCAGTTGTGCGCCATCTCGTGCGCGAGGAGACTCCGCAGCTGGTCCGTCTCGGTCTCGCCGACCGCTGAGAACGCGAACGCGAAGGACCCGGGGAACGCCGAACCGCCCGTCCCCTGCCCGAGGTTCTTGCGGATGAGCACGTGGTAGCTCGACCCCTCGTCCTCGAAGAACCGGGTGAACTCGGTGTGCAGCCTCGCGACGTACTCGCCGATCTCGTCCAGGTCGAACGGGGTGTCGTTGTAGGAGTGGATGCCGAAGTCCGCTGACCCCTCCGGAGTGCGGTGCGGGGTGCCGGCGGCGTAGTAGCAGAACGCGACCGACTGCAGCGGCCCGCTCCACGAGCGATCGCCGGTGCCGTAGCTCGACACCGCCTGGACGCCCTCGTCCAGGAGCCAACGGAGCGAGAAGTCGAAGACGGGGCCGTCGGGGGTGGAGACGTCGCCGGGAAGCACCAGGAAGTTCAGGCCGGCGCCGAACAGTCCGAGCTCTTCGGCCCGGAGGTCGAACAGCGGCCCCACCGGAGTGAGTTCGTCGTGGGGTCGCACGGGCGCCCGGAAGGCGACCTCGACGCGGCCTTCCGTCGTGCGATCCGCGACCCAGTGACGGTAGACACCGGAGGAATCCGACGTGGGCTCGGCTTCCGTGAGCACCAGCGGCCCCGCGTCGTCGGAGACGGCGAGATCCTCCGTGCGGTAGGGCGTCGCCGGAATCGAGACGACGACCTCCGGGATGCTGAGCAGCGTCTCGCCCTCCCCCACCGCGGGCAGGTCGACGAGGTAGTGCACGTCGAACGCCGTCCACACATCGCCGTCCGCGACGGGCCGGAGGTCGAGCTCGAACCGCGGCATGCTCATCCCCGAGCTGCCGGTCGATGCGCGATGCACGACATCTCGACGCTGATCCCGAACGGCAGCCGGGAGACCTCCACCGCCGTGCGCACCGGGTGGGCGCGATCGCTCAGGTACGCCGCATACGCCTCGTTCATGGCCGGCCACTCGTCCATGTCGGTGAGGAAGCACACGATCTGCGCCAGGTCTTCGAGGGCGAATCCCTCCGAGTGCAGCAGCGCCTCGACGTTCTCGAGCGTGCGGCGGGTCTGCGCGCCGATGTCGTCGAGCACGGCGTCGCCCGTTGCCACGTCGATCGATCCCTGGCCCGACAGGTAGAGCACGTCGCCGACCCGCCTGGTCGTGGCGTAGGGGCCTTTGGGCTGCGGCACGAGGGTGGCGCGCGTGGTCATGAGTGTCCTCCATGGGGATGGTGTGCCGGCGCGAGCTCTGTCAGCGCAGACAGCAGCAGGTCGACGTCGTCGTGGGTCGTCGTCAGGTACGGCGAGACGCGCAGGGCGCCGTCCCGGACGGTCGTGGTGATTCCGCGGTCTTTCAGCCGGTCGGTCAGTGTCGGGGCGTCCGCCACCGTGAGGCTGACGATGCCCGATGCGGGCTCGGCCGCGGCGGGTGGCAGGCCGAGGTCGGCTGCTCCGTCGGCGATGCGCCGGGTGAGCGAGAGGGTGTGCGCGCGGATGGCCTCGAGCCCGATCCCCTGCCGCACGCGGGCCGCGGCCTGCAGCGCGGCCATGCCGAACAGGTTGCTGTGGCCGACGGCCAGTCGCGGCGAGGGCGGCTCGTTCATGTAGCCGATGAGCCCCGGGACCGCGCGGTCGTCGAAGCGCTCGCCGGTCGCGACCACGGCGGCGCCGAATCCGGCCAGCAGCCACTTGTACGACGCGGCGACGTAGACGTCGGCGTGGCGAGCGGCACCGGGGAAGAGCCCGGCCGCCTGCGCCCCGTCCACGATCAGGAGCGCGTCCGCAGACACGCACGCGTCGTGCAGCCGAGCAAGGTCGAGAACATCACCCGTCGTCGCGTGCACGTGCGTCACCGAGACCGCCCGCGTGCCCGGGCTGATCGCCGCGATGAGCGCCGTCGTGCGGTCGGCGTGCGCGGTGGTGGCGACCTCCTGGACGGAGAGCCCGGGGATCGTGTGCCACGGCATCCGCGGGCTCGGGAAGTCATCGGCGAGCACGATGACCTCGTCTCCACCGACGAAGGGGATCGCGCGGGCCACGGAGTTGATCGCCGTGCCGGTGTTCGCCAGCACCGAGACCGCGGTCGCCGCGACCCCGAGCTCATCCGCCAGCAGCACCGACACGTCATCCGTGAGCTCATGCCAGTCCGACGAACCGCGCGTCCCGCGACCGAGAGCGCGCGCGACTCCGGCGACGGCCGACTCCACCTCGACCGGGACGGTGCTCACCGCCGCGTGATCGAAGTACCCGCGCGGACGATGCGGGAAGTGGTCGGCGATGGCGCGTTCGTCGATCATGCGGCACTCCCCCTGGCGATCCCCGGCGTCACCGAGAACCGGGGCACGGCGTCGAGCAGCATCCGCGTGTAGGGATCGTGCGGGTCGCGGAACAGGTCCTCCGCCGGCCGGTTCTCCACGACGACGCCCTGCCGCATGACGGCGATGTCGTCGCAGAGGTAGCGCAGCACATCGAGGTTGTGCGACACCACGGCGAGCGCGAGCCCGGACTCGCGGCGGATGTCACGGAGGAGGTTCAGCACCGACGCCTGCACGCTCACGTCGAGAGCGCTCGTGGCCTCGTCGCAGACGAGCACCTCGGGTCGCACGGCCAGCGCACGGGCGATCGCCACGCGTTGACGCTGCCCGCCGGAGAACTGGAACGGATACTTCTCGACGTCGGTCGCACTCAGACCGACGATGTTCAGCAGCCGGACCGTCTCCGTGCGGTGGTCTCCCGGGATGTCGTTGACCTGCAGCGCCTCGCGGATCGCATCGCCCACGGTCATGCGCGGGTTCAGCGACGACATCGGGTCCTGGAACACCATCTGCACGATGCGAGGACGAGATCCCACGCCGCGCGCGGGCAGCGTCTCCAATCGGGCGCCGTTCCATTCCACGCGCCCGTCGGTGGGCCGGCTCATGCCCACGAGGGCGCGGGCGAGCGTCGACTTGCCCGATCCGGATTCTCCGGCCAGGCCCAGCGAGCGCTCGGTCGAGACCGCGACGCTCACCCCGCGCACGGCGTGCACCCGAGTAGACCCGCGCCCGTAGACGACATGGATGTCCGAGCCGATCAGCTGACCGCTCATCGTGCACCTCCTGCGACGCTCGCTGCGGAGTCCGTGTGCCGGGGCACCGGATGCGCGGCGCGGTAGGCATCCGTGTTCCACGAGTAGTCGTCGATCGTGGTCAGCTCGTGCGCGGTGCCGCCCGAGAGATCGGGTACCGCGCCGAGCAGCGCCCTCGTGTACGGATGCTGCGGGTCACCGATCACCTCGGCCATGGGCCCCTCCTCGACGATCCGACCGTCGTACATGACGATCACGCGTTCGCAGACCTGGCTGATCAGCGCCAGGTCGTGCGAGACCATCACCAGCGCCGTCCCGTCTTCTTCGTTGAGCTTCTTCAGCAGGTCGATAACCTGCGCCTGCACAGACACGTCGAGCGCGGTCGTCGGCTCGTCGGCGAGGATCACCTGCGGATCGCCGAGCGTGGCCATCGCGATCATGACGCGCTGACGCTGGCCGCCCGACAGTTCGTGCGGATGCTGCCGAAGGCGCCGCGCGGGCTCGGGGATGCCGACGTTCTCGAGTGCTTCGATCATGCGCGCCTTCGCCGCAGCACCGCGCAACGAGGTGTGAGCGTCGAGCTTGTCGCGCATCTGCCTCCCCACCGTGAGCGACGGGTTGAGCGACGACATCGGGTCCTGGAAGATCATCGGCATCTTCGCGCCGATGATGCGGCGGAGGCGTGAACGGCTGAGCCCGCGCAGATCCGTGCCGAGGAAGGTGTGCGCGTCGACCTCGGCTTCGAGCAGGCCGGGGAGCATGTGGGCGAGCGCCGAGATGGTGAGGCTCTTCCCGGAGCCGGACTCTCCGACGATGCCGACGCGCTCACCGCGGCGGACGACCAGGTCGATCCCGCGCACGAGCTCGCGCCGATCGTCGCCGTGGCCGGTGAAGACGCGCAGGTTCTGCACACCGAGCACCACGTCTTGCGGCAGCTCGCCCTTCGGGGCCTGCGACGACGGTGCGTCGTCGATCTCGGCGGCGGGTGCTCCACCCCGGCCGCGGTCGCGGGCGAGACGGCGCAGCATCCGGCCCGGGGTCATCACCGCGCCCCGCGGGTCGAGAAGCTCCGCGAGCTTCTCGCCGAGCAGGCTGAAGCCGATCCCGGCGGAGACGATCGCCACGGCAGGGCCGATCGTGGTCCAGGGCGTGGAGTAGATGTCCTTCATCGCCTCGGCGATCATCCCGCCCCAGTCGTACTCGGGCGGCTGCACTCCGATGCCGAGGAACGAGAGGGCGGCCATCATCATGAGGCTCGCGCCCATGGTCACGACGGTGAGCGTGACGATCGGCTCGGCCACGTTGGGGACGATGTAGCGCCACATCAGTCGTCCCTTGGGCACGCCCAGGAGCCGCGCACTTCCGACGAAGTCGGCGCCCGCGACGGTGGCGGTGAGGTTGACCACCAGCCGCGCGGTCGACGGCACACCGGCGAGCGCGAGACCGAGCATCGCGGCGGTTCCCGAGCGGCCGAGCATCGTCGCCAGCAGCAGCGCCAGGATGATCGAGGGGAATGCGGTCGCGGCGGCGATCAGCTGGAACAGCACCTGGCGGGCACCGTTGCCGAGCACGGCGGCGAGCACCCCGATGAACACGCCCAGCACGAGCGAGATGATGACGGCACCGAAGGTGAGCGCGAAGGTCAGTCGCGCCGCCACGAGCACACGGCTCAAGACGTCGCGCCCCAGGGCGTCGGTGCCGAACCAGTGCTCGAGAGAGGGCCCGGCGAGCGGATTGGCGGTGTCGAAGTCGTTCGCCTGCGGTTCGAGGAAGAACGGGGCGAAGAGGGCGGCGAGCACCCAGAACAGGACGAGGACGAACCCGACCAGGCCCGCCGGCGTCTGGAACACCCGCCGCAGCAGTCGTCGGGGCGTCTTGGTGCCGAGCGTGGTGGTGAGGGACTCGGTCATCAGCTGCTCCGGATCAGAGACTTGGGATCGACCTTCGCGAGGATCAGATCGACGATGAAGGTGGCAACGAGCGAGAACGTCGCGATGATGATCACCAGACCTTCCAGAAGCGGATAGTCGTACACGGCGATGGACTTCACGAAGAGGTTGCCGATGCCCGGCCACCCGAACACGGTCTCGGTGATGATCGCGCCGCCCATGAGCGAGGCCAGCATCATGCCCGAGTAGGTGAGCGTGGCGGTCATCACGTTGGGCAGCACATGCCGGAAGAGCACCACACGGGGAGGAAGGTTGTTGGCGCGGGCGGTGCGCGTGTAGTCCTCGCGCAGCACCCGGGTCGTCTCGGCCTTCATCAGACGGCTGAGCACGGCGATGAGACCGAGCGACATCGTGAGCACCGGAAGGATGAACGCGGTCACGCCCTCTCCCCCGGCGGCCGGCAGCCAGCGCAGACCGACCGCGAAGATCATCACCAGGGAGATCGCGATGAGGAAGTCGGGGATCGAGGCGAAGAACCCGGAGATCGCGTTGAAGGCGGCGTTGGTGCGCTCGCCGCGCCCGTTCTCGGTGCGCACGGCCATCCAGATCCCGAGCGGGATCGAGACGAGCATCGCCAGCAGGAACGCGTAGAGGCCGAGCTGCACCGTGTACGGCAGTCGCGCGGCGATCTCGACGGCCACGCTGTTGCCTGTCGAGATCGATTCGCCGAAGTCGAAGGTGACGATCCGCTCGATGAACCGGCCGTACTGCTCCAGCAGCGGGTCGTCCAGGCCGAGCTCCGCGCGACGGGCAGCGACGTACTCCGGAGTCGCGGTGACGCCCGCGGCGGCGCGGACGGCATCCCCGCCGATGGCGCGGGAGAGGAAGAAGATGAGGGTGGCGATCAGCCAGAGGCTCAGGATCAGCGATCCGGTGCGTCGGACGATGAAGCCCACCCACGGCGATCGCGCCCCCTTCCGGGAGGACTCGTCGGAGTCCTCCCGGGAGGGGGTGGTGACGGTGCTGGTCATCACGCGGTCTGTCCTGCGATCAGTTCTTGCGGAGGGTGAGCGGGTCGACGAAGGCGCCCTTCGAGAAGAAGCTCACGCCCTCCCCGAGCACCCACTTGGAGTCGGCGGCGATGGTGGGCACCCAGTCCGCGCGCTCGACCACGGATGCCTCGGCCTCGATCCAGAGCGGGCAGGAGTCCAGTCCGCCGATCTGCGACGCCTCGCCCTGCTTCTGGGCGTAGACGGGGTTGTTGATCGCACCGAAGTTCGGGCCCTCGGGAGCCGCCGGGCCGACGAAGAACGGACGGAAGCCGGTGGGCTGCGACGCGCCCATGGAGACGAAGCTGACGCTCCATCCGGTGCCGGAGTACAGCACGTCGACGGCCTGAGCCGGTCCGCGGTTGTCGAGCTCGACCTTCACGCCGAGGTCCTTCCAGGCGCTGGAGACGAGCTCGGACGCGGCGGAGGTGAACTCCATCTGCAGCAGCTGCACGCTCAGCGGGACGCCGTCCTTGGCGTAGATCCCGTCGTCGCCCTTCGCGTAGCCGGCCTCCTCGAGCGTGGCGGATGCCGCCTCGATGCCGCCGGTGGGGATGACGTCGGCGATCGCCTTCTGGTCGACGCAGATGTTCGAGGGTGCGCGCAGGAAGTCGGCCACGTAGCCGAGCCCCTGGGTCTGCACCTGGGTGAGCTCCTCGAAGTCGAGGGCCTGGGCGAGCGCACGACGCACGGCTTCGTCCTGCGTCGGGTAGCCGTCGCGCTCGTTGAACATCATCATCGTGACGCCGGTGTCGGCCACCTGCTCGGTGAAGCCCGACTCGCCCTCCAGCCGCGCGAGCTGATCGACCTGCAGCAGCGCGGTGTCGGCGTCACCGCCCAGGAGCAGGTTCACCTGGGTGTTGAGGTCTTCGACGATGTTCAGGTTGACGGTCTTCGGGAGGTCCTTGACCGAGAACCCCTCCGGGCCCCAGGCGTAGTCGTCGTTGCGGGTGAGGGTGATGTGCGAGCCAGTGACGAACTCGTCGACGACGTAGGGGCCGGTGCCGTCGGAGCCCGTGGCGAGCACCGACGGGTCTTCCAGCGCCGAGTCGCACACGATCCCCAGCTGGGTGAACGAGGGCTCCGCACCCAAGAACGGCATGCCGACCGTGAGGGCGACGTCGACCGTGCGGGCGGTGTCGTCGTACTCGACGGTGAAGTCGGAGGAGCCGAAGAAGTTGTTCACGAGCGGGGCGTTGGTCTCCGGGTCCTTCCACCGCTCGAAGTTGCGGGCGACGGTGCCGGCGGTGATCTCGCTGCCGTCGGCGCACATCGCGCCCTCCTTGATGACGAAGGACGCGGACATCGGCGTGAAGTCCCACGACTCCGCGAGTCCGGGAATGGCCTCGCCGGTCTTCGGGTCTTCCCGGACGAGTGCCTCGTAGATGAGCCAGGTGGCCTGGCGTCCGCCGGTGCTGAAGGCGAGCGCCGGGTCGATGCTGTTGACCGTGTCCGGAAGCAGCATGGTGAGCTTCGAGCTGTCACCACCTCCGCCGGATTCGCCGGGGATGGCGGGGGTGCACGCGGTGAGCGCCATTGCCAGGGCCAGGCCGGCCCCCACCGCAGCGGGGACGAGGCGCGGGGACTTCGGGGTAGTGCGCAAGGGTCCTCCAGGGTTCGGGGCGAGCGTCGTCGCCTTCGACAGTTTGTTGGGCGCTATTCAACACCATGACGAAGAACGTTCATGTAACAACTGTGTTACGGCGGTGATAACTGGGCCGAATACCGCGTGATTCCGGGAAAGAGCAGACCTGCCTCATACGCAGGCCGGGCAAGAATTCATTGCAAATTTCTACAATCTGTGCCAAATTCCAGGTACCCAGAACTGTGGAGGGACCATGACGGATACCGCACCACCGACGTCGGACACGACGTCGCGCATCCCCGCGTTCACCGATGAGGAGCGGGCGCATGCCGCCACGATCGTCGACATCGTGGGTCCGATCATCGTGCCGCTGGCTCGCGCGCTCGCTCCCCGCACCGAGGTGCTGCTGCACGATCTCACCAAGATGCCCGGCACGATCGCCGCGATCGGCGGCAACATCACGGGGCGCGGCATCGGCGGGCCGGCCACTGACCTCGGCCTGCGCACGTTCTCGTCGGGGTGGAACGAGCACCTCATCGGCTACCGGACCGAGACGAACGACGGGTTGCCGATGCGCTCCTCCAGCATCTTCTTCCACGCCGCCAGTGGTCGACCCGTCGCCTGCCTGTGCCTGAACACCGACGTGAGCGAAGTGGTGCGCGCGCAGGAGCTGCTGCGCAGCCTGAGCGCCATCACGACCATCGACCCGTCGCTGCGATCCGAGACGATGACCGCCGAGAAGTTCCCCGCCTCCGTCGAGGATCTCGCGCAGGGGATCCTCGCCGAGGCCGTCACCGAGACCGGCATCCCCGTCGAGGCCATGAAGAAGCGGCACAAGGTGGAGGTGGTCCGACAGCTGCGCGATCGCGGCTTCTTCACCATGCGCGAGGCCGTGCCGATCGCCGCCCAGAACCTCGGGGTCGGTCGCCACACCATCTACAACTATCTGAACGAGATCGAGGAATCCGCGGACGCCTCGAACGAAGAGGAATAGGGATTCGTGGACGAACGACGCGTCATCCGCTCCGCCACCTGCAACGGACGCCCGATCGACTACGCGATGAGCCTCGAGCAGATCCCGTTGCGCACGGCCGACGGCACCCAGGTCGGCACGCTGTCGGCGTTCTCGTACATCGCCGAGACCGACGCCGAGACTCGTCGGCGCCGCCCCGTGCTGTTCCTCACCAATGGCGGCCCCGGCGCCGCATCCAGCTACCTGCACCTGAGCGGCATCGGTCCGTTCCGCGCGAAGATCCCCACCGACCTGGAGTCGGGGGTCCGCGCTCCGTACGGCATCGAGGAGAGCCCGTCGTCGCTGCTGGATGCCGCGGATCTGGTGTTCATCGACGCTCCGGGAACGGGGTTCGGCACGGTGGCGGAGGGTGCAGACCTCGCTCCCTTCTTCTCCATGGAGGGCGATGCCGAGGCGTTCGCCCGGGCCCTCACCGAGTGGGTGGGCCGGCATCGACGCTGGGATTCTCCGAAGTACTTCCTCGGCGAGAGCTACGGCACCCACCGGGCCGCGTTCCTCGCGTCGAGCACACACGGCATGTCGACGGTGCCGTTGGACGGCATCGCGCTGCTGGGCCAGGCGGTCAACATCCAGGAGACGGCTGAGCGACCCGGCAACGTGCCCGGCGCCCTGGCGAACGTGCCGTACAAGGCCGCGGTCGCCTGGTACCACGGAGCGGGATCACGCGAGCATGAGTCCGTCGAGGACGCCATCCACGCCGCGCTCGACTACGCCTGGGGCGACCTCGCCACCGCCATGCTGCAGGGGACGTCGCTGCCCGGCGCCGAGCTGCAGGCTGTGGCCGCCCGCCTGTCCGGCATGATCGGGATCCCCGCAGAAGAACTGGTCCGGTCCCGCCTCTGGATCTCCAAGACCGACTTCCGCACGCGACTGCTTCGAGATCGCGGGCTCGAGGTCGGCGTGAACGACAGCCGCTACACCTCCCCCGCGACCGACCCCGGCTTCGGCGAGCTCGGACTCGACGCGGCCGGCACGCATCTCTCCCCTCGCTACACCGCGGCGTTCGCGCAGCTCTTCGAGGAGCTCTTCGACGACACCCCCGGCATCCCCTATCTCGTCCACGACGCGAACGCCGCCAGGGAGTGGGAATGGGCGGATCAGGGCGGCGCCCTGTTCATGTCGATGGGCAAGCCGTCGCCGTTCCACACCTACCCGTACCCGGCACGTCTGAGCCGGTGGATGAAGCAGATGCCGACCGGGCGCCTGTTCATCGGCACCGGGATCTACGACTCCCTCACCACCATCGGCTCGGCGGATCATCTTCTTCGCCAGTGGGACCTGCCGCGGGAGCGCGTCGTCTCGCACTGGTACGACGGCGGTCACATGATGTACAGCGAGAAGGACACGATCGTGAAGCTCAACGCCGACCTGCGCGACTTCGTGACGGGCGGCCACGAGTGACCGCCCCTGTCCGGAAGGCGCGCATCGGCGGCGCCGAGATCGAGTACGGCGGCACCGTCGGGGAGATCGACGTCTCCGACGGTGAAGATGGCCCCGGGGCGCGCTACGTCTTCACGGAGTACATCCGCACCGATCTGACCGACGACGAACGCGCCGTGCGCCCCGTGCTGTTCGCCTTCAATGGCGGCCCCGGCTCGTCATCGGTGTGGCTGCACCTGGGCCTCGGACCTCGGCGGGTGGCCGACGCCGACACGCTGCATCCGCGCATGGCTCCCCCGTTCGCCCTCGTCGACAACGACGACTCTCCGCTCGATGTCGCCGACCTGGTGTTCGTCGATCCGCCCGGCACCGGTTACAGCAGGATCCACCCGGATGCCGATCGTGAACGCTTCCACGGTGTGGAGCAGGATGCCCGCGCGACTCTGGAGTTCATCGGTCGCTGGGTGCGTCGGAACGGCCGGGAACAGTCGCCGCGCTTCGTGATGGGCGAGAGCTACGGCACGCATCGCGCGGCGCGCATGTCGCGTCTCGCGAACGGCGGCCCGATGCGCGGAGGCACCACGAGGGCGACCTCGCTGAACGGTGCGATCGTGCTCGGGCCGGCGTTCGGACTCGGCGAGCCCGCCTGGAGCAGCGACGTCCAGGCGGCGTTGGAGTTCCCCACGCTCGTGCACACCGCGCGCCACCACGGTGCCGTCTCCGACCTCTCCGATGACGACGTCTCGGACTTCGCCCGCACCGAGCTGCTCCCGGCGCTCGTCGCCGGAACGCAGCTGGACGACGCGGAGCGGGAGGCACTCGCGGCGCGCATGGGCGGGCTGCTCGGGCTCCCCACCCCGGTGATCATCGAGCACGATCTGCGGATTACCCCGGATGCCTTCGCCCGGCTCGCGTTGCGTGAGCAGGGTCGCCATCTCGGAATGTACGACAGCCGCTACACGCTCGCCGCCGACGGTGCCGGCTCCGACCCGGTCGCCGACGACCCGGCGATGGGCGCTTACGCTCCGCAGTTCACCGGAGCGATCCAGCACTATCTGCGCGAGGAACTCGGATACGCGAGCGACGACGAGTACCGTGCCATCGACTTCCGTCTCGCGATGGGCGGTTGGGACTGGGACGGGCACGACTCACCCCACAGCAACTGCTTCGGGGACTTCACCGAGGCGGTCCGTCGCGATGAGCGCTTCGAGCTGATGATCGGCGTGGGGGAGTACGACCTCGTCACGACCAGGGCGGCGACCGAGTTCACCTTCACCCGCTTCCGGTTCGATCGCTCACGCGTGCACCTGAAGGTCTACGGATCCGGCCACATGCCCTATCTCGGCGAGGCGCCCCGGGTCGCGCTGGCTACGGACATTCGGGGGTTCGTCCGCGTGGGCGCTGCGAGGTAGCTCGACAGATCCCGCCGATGACGCCGCGGCTACGCTGAGATGTATGGCAGACGATGTTCGCAACGTGCTCGAAGCCCTCTCCACGATCGACGAGCACTGGCAGCCGCATCGGCTCACCAGCATCAACGACTACGACGTCAAGGTGGTCAAGCTGCAGGGCGAGTTCGTCTGGCACACCCACCCCGACACGGATGAGCTGTTCATGGTCGTGAGCGGTCAGCTGACAATCCAGCTCCGCGACCGCGATGTCGTTCTGAACCCGAACGACGTGTTCGTCGTGCCGCGCGGAGTCGAGCACTGCCCGAAGGCGACCGACGAGGTGCACGCGATCCTGTTCGAGCCGAAGGGCACGGTGAACACCGGAGACGCCGGCGGCGACATGACCTCAGACCTGCACGAATTCGACTGAGATCTGTCCGTCGCTCAGACCCTCGGCCACTCGCTGGTCAGGTAGGCCTCGACGGCGCGGTGCCGGAAGCTGTAGGGCTTGCCCCTGTCGATGACGCCGCGCACGGTGTCCAGGCGTTGGGCTGTGGGCCCCACCTCGGTCACTTTCGAGAACCCCATCGCCTCGGCGATGCGGGTAGCTGTGCGCTCCGGGGCAGGCAGCGCTGACATCACCTGGAGGAACTGGCGCTCTCGGGCGGGGAGTCGTTCGAGGATCCGTTCCACGTGCGCGGTCGCTTCCCGGTGCGCGCCCTGCCAGCCGCGGCGGACCTGGTCTGCGGTGATCGTCGGAGTGGAATCTGCGTACCAGGACTGCTCACCGGCAAGCTGGAACAGGAACGGCTCTCCGCGGCAGACGTCGACGATGAGCGCTGCCGCGTCGGGGTCCATCCGCACGCGAGTGGATCCGCCGGCGCCGTCGGGAACTGCCCACCCCTCGAGGACGAACTCCTGGAGCGCTTGGGCAAGATCCTCGTCGTCGATGGCCGACAGAGTGGTGGTCTTGAAACGGCGAGCAAAGGTCGCCCCCATGCGGGCGCCGGCCATGTCTTCGAAATCCGGGAGGCCGGTGAGGTAGACGGCGATCGGCAACGAGCGGCTGACGCGGGCGCCACCGGGCACGGCGACCTCGACCTGGTGCGTGAGGGCGTCTCCGAGTGCGATGAGCAGCTGGGAAAGCGCCTTTTCGTCGGTGACGTTCTGCACCTCGTCGATATGGATCAGCGCCATGACACGGCCGTTGGCGATCGCGGCGAGACCGACTTCGATCAGCAGCTCGGTGAGAGCCGTGAAGGGCTCGGGCCCGTCGACACCGCGAAGCGTGAGGGAGATGCCGGAGACGGCGACGGCCTGCACGCGTGCGATGGCATCGCCGATGCGCTTCTCACGCGACGCGGAGAGTCCGGCGTCGGTCGCGAGCTTCAGCACGGCTCCGGCGACGAGCTTCAAAGGGTCAGCTCCGGTGGGGATGCGCAGCTGCGTGGTGACCCAGTCGCCGGCACGCGATGCCTCCTGGGCGATGCGTCGCACGAGCGTCGATTTCCCGAGCCCCGGCTCCCCGAGGATAGTTCTGCCGCGCTCCGGTAGGCCCGCGAGGCGGCGAGGACGCACAACGTCGCGCCAGTCACTCAACTGCGCGGTGCGTCCTGCCCACACCTCGGGGATGGTGTCAGAGCCAGGACTGAAGGGGTTATCGAGCGCATCACGCATGTTGATAACATTATCAACATGCCGCAGCCTTGATAAGGTTATCAGCCCAACGGGTCGCTCAGACCACGAGTGCCAGCACCGCGAGCACGATCGCCACGACGGAGGAGGGGGATCGCACGCTGAGGTCGCTCCGGCTCAGCTGTCCTGCTCTTCGGCGATGACGGTTCCGGACTCGTCGGTCACGGTGAAGCCACCGTGCGTGCCTTCGAGAACGCGGTTCATCGTGGTGCCGTCGTGCGGGAACGTGGAGCACGCCTTGCCCGAGAAGTCGAAAGTCGCCTCGCCCTCACCGTGATAGACGGCGGTGACGTCGTAGCAGGTCTCCACGAACGTGCGTCCCTCGACATCGAGGACGCTCGTCGACGACGGGGAGAGCGCGATCTGCGAGACCCGCGCGGCGTCGTCCCGCACGAGGGGCGTCGTGAACGGGGTCACCGTCAACCCACCGGTCGAGCCGTTGTCGTTCCATTCGGACAGATAACCCGCACGCCAGTCCTCGCCGATGAGGTCGGTGCTCTCGATCCATGCGGAGTAGTCGTCGGCCGACAGCTCGATCGCCGGTCCGTCCAGGAAGTCACCGACGACCCACTCTGCGCTCATCCGCTGCGACATCTCGATGGCCTCCGCGTCGAGAGCGGGTGCCTCGTCGCTCCATGTGATGCCGGTCTCAGATGCCCAGGTGCCGGCGCGGACATCCTCGAGGGGCGTGAATTCCACCTGAGTGAGATCGACCTCGAGATGGCAGTAGCCGCCCCGCTCGTCTGTGACGACCTTGGATGCTGCGGCAGCGCCGAGAGCGGACTCGCCCACGTCGCAGCCGGCCCCGGCGGGATCCGTGGTCGGCTTCTCCTGCACGTCAGCGGACGGCGCGCACGCTGCGGCGAGGAAGGTGATGGCGGCGAGGGACACGCTCACAACGGCGGCGCGGCGAAAAGTCGTCATGCCCCGAAGCCTATTGGAGCGCGACACCGCGACTCCGCATCCTCGCGCTCAGACCACGAGTGCCAGTATCGCGAGCACGATCGCCACGACCGACGAGAGGGAGCGCACGCCGTTCAGCGCGTTCCAGCGCCGTTCGAACGCCGCGCGCGCAGCCGTCGACGATGACGTCGAGCCGTCCAGGGCATTGTTCAACGGGACGTTGCCGGCACCTGTGACGACGATGACCCCGACGAAGAAGACGACGCCCGACGCGACCAGCATCCATCCGCGCGGGTCATCCAGATCGAGGAACCCCGCCCACACGAGCGGGACCGGCGGCAGGAAGATCGGCAGCAGGAACAGCGGGTTCACGACAGCGCGGTTGATCGACCTCATCGAGGACACGAACGTGTCGTCATCCGTGCGGGCCAGGCCGGGCATCACGCCGGTCGAGAACGACCAGAACGTTCCGCCTCCGAGCGCGAGAAGGATGAGGCCGAGGGCGGCGAGGATGTCGGAGAGGTCCACGTCCTGCAATCTACACACCGGGCGACGGCGTGTGACCCGCGGCCGCACGATGAGCGCGCACCCGTCCGCGGGACGCGCATGCGGGGGCCGGGCACCAGCGTCGGCGTCCGGACGGATCCAAGAACACCCAACGGCAGTCGATCTCGTCACACTGCGTGAGGAATCTGCGGTCAGGCCCGCGAAGAGTCACGGCGGCTTGTATCGCCAGTGCCGCCAGGCCGGAGCGCACGTCGACGCGCGGATCGGACGCCGTCACGGCGGGACTTCCGTGCGCGGCGATGTCGGAGAGCGGGCCGAAGTCCAGCTCGGCGGGCGAAGCTCCGCCCGCCGCTGACATCGCGAGTGCGCGCAACTCTTCGCGCAGGTGGATGGCGGCCTCCAGATCGCCCTCGGTGGGGGCCTGAGCGGGCGGCATCCCCATCAGCACGAGCCACCGGCGCAACGCCTCGGGGCTGTGGAGGCGCTCGATCGGGCGGGCGCCGAACGACTGCCCCTTCGTTGCGAGGAGGTTGAGCCAGGTCGCTCCGCCGTCCGTGCGGAACTCGGTGCTGTCGTCCATTCGATCGAGTGTAACGTATGAACCGTTACGAATGGAGAACACATGAACCCGCCGTTCGACGCGGCCGCGGGTGCCGCGACCCTTGCCGCCCTCCAAGATGCCGAGACCACCGCCGCCTGGCGAGCGACGGTCGACGCCACCGCTGCGGGCTTCGACGACTGGATCGTCGGCGCCGTCTTCGGAGGGACGTATCAGCGCTCCGGCCTCAGCCTCCGCGATCGGCAGCTTCTCAACCTCGGAGCCCTCGCGGCGTTGGGCGGTGTGGAGCCGCAGCTTCACGGCCAGATACTCTCGTCGATCAAGGTGGGAGTCTCTCGCGCCGAGGTTGCCGAGGCCTTCGTGCATCTCGTCGCCTACGTGGGGCTGCCCCGCACGATGGCCGCGCTGCGCACGCTCGATGCGGCCGTGGCGGAGGACACGGCACCGTGACGGCGGGCGTCGTCCGAGCGATCGCGGGCGACATCAGCGCCGGCGACCTGGGAGTCGTGAACTCCCACGACCATCTGTTCCTCTCGACGCCCGTTTTCGCCGGGCAGGAGCTCTCGGACCGAGAGTCCGCGACGCGCGAAGCAGAGCTCTTTCGCACCGCCGGAGGGCGCACCGTCGTTCAGTGGACTCCGCGGGGTCTGGCCCGCCGCCTGACCGACCTGCACGAGATATCTGTCCGGTCGCGCGTGCACGTCATCGCTGCGACAGGTCGACATCGCCGCGAGGTGTACCGGCACGACGACCCCCTGCTCGCCCTCCACGAAGACGCCCTCGCCGACCTCTTCATCTCCGACGTGCTCGACCTGCGGTGCGGACTGATCAAGATCGGGACCGGCTCCAGCGGGGTGACGCCGTTCGAACGCATCAGCCTGGATGCCGCCGCCACCGCTCATCATGCGACCGGCGCCCCCATCGCCATTCACCTCGAAAGGGGCAATGGGGCGTTCGAGGTCGTCGACGTCCTCCGCAGCCTCGACGTGCCAGCCCACGCGATCGTCCTCGGACACCTCGGGCGCAACACCGATCTCGACTACATCACGGATGCCGGCGCGACCGGCGCCTTCATCTGCATCGACGGCCCCTCGCCGGGCCACGCCGCCACCGACGAGGCGCTGCTCCCCGTCCTCGAGCGGGTGATCGACGCGGGCAAAGTCGAGGTTCTGCTCGTGGGCGGCGACACCACCACTCGCGCGGCCACGACCTGGGCCGGCGGCCGGGGAATGAGTGGGCTCCTCCGTCAGACGCGGCCCGCGATCACCCGCGCCTTCGGCGACGCCGTCACTCGCGCGATCTTCGTCTCCAACCCGGCACGCGCGTGGCAGCAGCGCAGCCACGCTGACGAGCGGGGTCAGTGAGCCCCGCTTCCGAGCTCGATGACCAACACGCCGATGGCGATCAGGACGATCCCCGCCACCATCCGCACCGTGAGGCGCTCCTTGAAGAATACCCGGGCACCGATCGCCGTGAGTGCGACGCCGCTCGCGGCCCAGATCCCATAGGCGATACCCACCGGCATCCCCTCGATCAGAGCGAGCGTCAGGAGCGAGAAGGCGACGACGTAGCTCACGGCGACCGGTGCGATCCACCGCTTCTTGCGCAACCCCTCCGACGCACGCAGCGACATGGTTGCCGTGACCTCGGTGAGGATTGCGCCCATGAGCAGCAGCCAGGTCACGCGCGGGCCTCCGCAGCATCCGCTCTCGACGCGTCCTCGGAGGGGGCATCCGGCTTCCCGTGGCCGGTCTCCACCAGCACCACCCCCGCGATCACGATCGCGATGCCGATGCCGATCGTCAGCGTGAACGGCTCAGCGAAGATCACCGAGGCGATCACGGCCGTCAGCGCGACGCCCGCCGCTGCCCAGATTCCGTACACGACGCCGACCGGTGCACCCATCCGGAGCAGCAGCGAAAGTGCGATGAACGCTCCGGCATACCCGGCGACCGCAAGGATCGCCCACCACAGATTGTCGATCGCGCCCCGCAGCGCCATGGTTGCGGTGACCTCCAGCGCGATCGCCCCGGCAAGGATGAGCCACTTCTTCATTCCGATCTCCCTTCGGTGAGCTCGATGAGCATCTGCATCAACGCGGCGCGCTGCTGCGAGTTCGGGGTGAGGACGCCGGTCGATTCCGCGACCCACATACCGTTCGCGGCGAGCCACACGAGCATCAGTGGGGTGGTGTCGGCGCCGTCCCCGAACCCGAACCACGTGCGCAGATAGTCCAACCATGGCGACGAGAGTTCTGGTCGACGAACCGCTTCGGAGAACACGACGAATTCACCTAGCGTGACCCCGCCCTCACCCGCGAAAGCGGCGAAGGCGCGCACGCGCTGTTGCAACGTGGATTCTTCCAGCGGCACACCGAGCACCTCTTGCAGCTCTCGCTGCCACCGCTCGATGACGTGTTCGATCACCGCGATCATCATCGAGTCCCTCGTCGGGAAGTGGTACATCAGACCCGCCTTCGTCAGGCCGGCCTCCTCTGCAACGGATTGGTAGGTGATGTCGGCTCCGCCGACAGCAGTGACGACGCGCAGCGCAGCGTCGAGAATCTCGGATCGTGAGTTCGCCCTCATGCCCCCAAACTTTACCGTACGTACGGTAAAGTTTGGCTGGGAGATTGCCGATCGAGGATTGCCTCGCGCCCTGTCAGTTCTTGGGCAGGGCGAGGGCGGCGATGAGCGCGTTCGTGAGCACCGCGCTCATCGTCCGGGCCACGGCCTCAGCCGCGGCTGCGGCACCCCAGTCGCCGCGCTCGATCGCCTTGGCGCGCGTGTAGACGTCGCCGCTCCACGGGATCTCTCTGTGGAACTGCGGCAGGGTTCCGCTCGCGGACAGGAGGGCGATGCTCGCGGCTGTGCGGATGTCGGGTGTCTCGCCGCCGGTCAGCACGGAGCGCACCCGCTCGATCAACACGGCACGTCGGTCGCTTCCCAGGGCGAGCTTCGTCGTCGGGAAGATTCCGAGCGATCTGCCGTGTTCCCTGGTGAGGTCGCCGCGCGCCACGAGGCGGTCGAGGACCGGTGCACGCAGGTTCGGGCCGATCGCCGCGAGCACCGTCTGCGCATCGCGCGGCTTCCGTTCGATGTACTCGAGCCCGGGCGCGAGCAGCTCGTCGGGCGCGGTCTGAGCGTCGAGCGCGTGGATGCGACTCGTGAGCGCTCCCTCGTTGCGCATCTCGATCCGCTCCTGCAGCGCCAGGTCGCCCAGAGCAGCGCCGCCGAGCACGTAGAAGAGGATGTTCTCCCCGGCGATCGAGCCCGAATCGGGCTGGAAGAGCAGAAGCAGCACGTCTTCGACGAGCAGGGGCTCACCGAGGTGCGGGTCGGGCGAATCGTTCGCGGAACGGGCGTCGGGCTGGTCCGTCATCATCTCTGTCCTTCGTCTGATGCGGCGTCATCGGGTGCAGCGTCGTCGGCTGCAGCGTCGGTGCTCGGTGCGACGTTCGACCCGAACGCCTGCTCCCGGGCGAGCGCGGATGCTCGGCCGAGCACGTCGAGCTGCGCCTCGTTGTACAGCCCACCGACAGTCTCGAGGAATGCCTGCGCCGTGACGCGCGGCCCCTTCGACAGATGCTCGGTCGGCTCGCTGAGCCACGGGTAGTCGGTGAGGTGCTGCGCGATCACGGGGGCGAACATCTCTGCCACGCGCTGACGCGTCTCGTCATCCGCCTCCACGGTGAGCGCTTCGAACTCTGCACTGCCGTCGTCGGATTCCGTCTCGACCATCGTGCGCAGATCCGCCATCGCCTCCGTGTCGTACAGCTGCTCGTAGACGAGCATGAGCGACCGCTCGGAAGTCGACAGTCTCCCCGCGACGTCCTCGAATCCGGCAGGCAGGTCGGTCGTCGATGCTCCGTCGACGATGGCGCGGATCTCGGCCCGCGCACGCTGCAACCGATCGATGCTCGCGGCGAGGTCGGCATCGATCGCGAGCAGCGCCTCTTTCGTGGTGTCCCCTGCAGAGCCGACGGACTCGATCTGGGCCAACGGGACGCCGAGGTCGCGCAGCCGCCGGATCTGCAGCAGCCGGACAAGATGCCGAGCGCGGTACTGCTTGTAGCCGTTCGACATCCGCTCCGGCTCCTCGAGCAGGCCGGAGCGGTGGTAATGACGCACCGTGTTCACGGTCGTCCCCGCAAGCTCGGCGAGTTCACTCGTACTCCAGGGCATCCGTCCATCCTTCTGTCGGCGCTCAGGGCCGGGGGCTCGGTCGTGGCGCTCAGTACCATTCAAGACCCTGTTCTCGGAACAGGGTCAAGACCCGACGTCGATCTGCCGAGGTCGCTTGACCCTGTGCTGTGAACAGGGTCTGTACTTCTCCTCGTACCCCGCGTCGGCTTCCGGCCGCGCCTGAAGAGAAAGAGACACCGCCATGGTGGACAACCCGTACGAGTGGCTGCAGAACGCCATCGACCAGCTGCCGGAGTTCCTGCAGCCGCTTCTCGTCATGCTGGCGGGCGCGATCCCCTACATCGAGGGCGAAGGCGCCGCCGGCCTCGGCATCCTCGCAGGGATCAATCCGATCGTCGCCGCCGTCGCGGGCGCGGCGGGAAACATCCTGTGCGTCATCGGAGTGGTCTTCCTCGGTGCGCGCATGAGAGAGGGCGTCGTGTCGCGGAAAGCAGCCCGCACCGAGGCGATGCGCCTCGAGCCCTCCCTCGTCGGCGGATCTGGCACGGCGACGGATTCCGGCGAAACGTCGCCGAGCGACACTGATGCGGAGAAGCCGTCACGGAAGACGAAGGGGCGGGCCAAGCTCGGTCGCTGGCTCGTGCGCTTCGGCGTTCCCGGCGCGAGCATCCTGGCTCCGCTCGCCCTGCCCACGATGCTGACGGCGGCGTTCTTCGTCGCGTCCGGGGTGAGCAAGCGATGGGTGATCCTGTGGCAGGTCGTCGCGATCGTCTTGTGGACCAGCGTCATCGCAGCCGCGGCGACAGGCGCACTCGCCCTCCTCGGATGGTGACGGATGTGCGTCGCAGTTCAACTCACCCCGCTGGTGTGAGACAGACCTCCGTCTCCGCGGGAAAAGTAGCAACCTGGGCGTGGAACGGAGAACCCATGACCAAGGCGATTGCTGTGACGGTGGAAAACTTCCCCCGGGCGGAGACGGACCGGATGTTCAAGAGTCTGGCGGAGAAGGCGGGGGGCTCGAACCGCTGGCATCATGACCGAGAGCCCGGGTCGATCGACGACCAGCGCGTGATCCGTCAGAACCGCGACACGCTCTACAGCCTGGTGATCGCCGACATCACCGATGGCGCCACCCTGACGATCCCCGATGCCGGCGACAGGTACATGTCGGTGATGATCGTGAACGAAGACCACTACATCAACCGGGTGTTCCACTCCGGCGGAACGTACGAGCTGACCACCGACGAATTCGACACCCCGTGGGTCCTCGTTGCATCCCGCATCCTGGTCGACCCGGCGGATCCCGCCGACATCGCCGCAGTCAACACTCTGCAGAACGGCTTGAAGATCGAGACGGGCTCGACGGCCGAATTCGAGATGCCCGACTACGACACCGCATCCTTCGACGAGGTCCGCGAGGCGCTCCTCACGCTGTCGCGACACCTGGAGAAGTTCGCGCATGCGTTCGGGAAACGCTCCGAGGTCGACCCCGTGCTGCACCTCATCGCGACCGCGAACGGCTGGGGTGGACTCCCCGACGAGGAAGCGAGGTATTCGACCATCGAGCCGCATCTGCCCGTCGGCGACTACGAGCTGACCGTCCACGATGTTCCCGTCGATGCGTTCTGGTCGATCTCCGTCTACAACAAGGCGGGGTTCTTCGAGAAGAACGACAAGGGCATGTACAGCGTCAACAGCGTGACCGCGGTGAAGAACGACGACGGTTCGACGACGGTCAGGTTCGGCGACGGGGATCTGCCGAACACGATTCCGATCATGGGCGAGTGGAACTACGCCGTGCGGATGTACCAGCCGAGGAAGGAGATCCTCGACGGATCCTGGACCTTCCCGTCGGTCACGCCGAGCGCTTCGGGAGAGTGACTGTTGTCGTCGCGCCGGTCTGCTCCCGATCGTGCGATTCTTCTGGCTTCTTCGGCAGGGGAAACGGCCCTGGTGTTCGCGCCCGGATCAACGCCCTCCTCGGATGGTGATCACTCCGACAGCGAGTGGCCGAGCACGGAGAACGTCGCGACCTGCGCCGCGGTCGCGCTCGCCCCTCGTCTGCTCACCAGCAGCCCCACGACCGACTCGGTGACGAGCATCAGCGCGGCGCGCGAGGTGTACAGCAGCTCATCGCGGAACGAGTCGTTGATCGGGGCGACGACCAGTGCCACGTCGGCCATCTCGGCGACCGGCGAGCGCGGGAACGACGTGATCGCGAGCACGCGGGCGCCGCTCGCCCGTGCGGCCGTCATCACGTCGATCGATGCGCGGTTCACTCCCGACCCGGACACGACCAGGCAGGCGGAGCCGGCACCGAGCTGCGACGCGGTGATCTGCTGTCCGAGGGTGTCCGCCACGTATTCGGCGGGTCGTCCGGCCGAGGTCAGGCGCATCGAGAGATCTGCACCGATAGGCGCGGAGAGACCGTTGGCCGCGACGAGCAGCCGCGTCGAGCCGTCGAGCTCGCCGACGAAGGCCGCCAGGGTCTCCTCGGTGACGGCGGAGACCGTGTGGGCGAGGCGAGACGCGAAGCGGTCGACCGCACCGCGCAGGGCCCCGAGCATCGTGGCATCGGCCGCGGCATCCTGCGACGGTGCCGAACTCGCCCGCTCACGCGCGAGCGCGACCCTCAGCTGCGGGTAACCGTCGTAGCCGAGGGTCTGGGCGGTGCGCACCACGGTCGTGCGGCCGACCTCCACGGCATCCGCGATCTCCTGCGCCGTGCGCTCGATCGAGAGGTCGACGTCGGCGGCGATCGCCTCGGCCACACGGCGCTCGCTCGGCTGCATCGACGGAGCCAACATCGCGATGCGGGCCGTCGGGGGCGTCTCAGCGGGTCCCTGCCACATCGGCGCGCTCCTTCTTCGGTTCCACGATCGCCTTGACCCGCGGGCCGCGCATGATCCGGCGGCGGATCGCACCGGAGACCGCATCCATCAGCATCGTCGCGATGACGACCACGATCAGCAGCATCCCGACCGTATCCCACTCACGGAAGTTCGTGTAGTTCGCGAGCATGCTGCCGATTCCGCCCGCGCCGACGAGTCCGAGCACCGCAGAGGTGCGGATGTTGATCTCGAAACGGTAGAGCGCGAACGACAGCAGCGTCGGGGCCGCCGCGGGCCAGAGCGCCCACCGCGTCACCTGCGCTGTGTTGCCGCCTGCGGCCTTGACGGCCTCGGATGCACCCTCCTGCACCGACTCGACCGTCTCGTAGACCCACTTGGCCTGCGTGCCGATTCCGGCGATCGCCAGCGCCAGCGCACCCGTGAACGGCGTGAGCCCGGTGACGGTGAGCAGCAGCAGGGCGATGATGACTTCGGGCACGGCGCGGATCACGGCGAACACCCCGCGCAGCGGCAGACGCACCCAGACCGGTCCGACGTTGTTCGCGGCGAGCATGCCGAGCGGGATCGACACGATCACGCATCCGATCGCGCCGATCCAGGCCATCGAGATCGACCGCCACGTCTCGAACAGCGCCTGCGGCAGCTTCTCCCAATTCGGGTCGGCGAACATGAGCGTCAGGTAGTGCGCGATCTGTCCGGGCAGCGATCCGAGGTCGTTCCACGGGATCGGCAGTCCCGCTGCCGCGGCCAGGACCACGACACCGACGATGACCGCGACGACGGTCGGGACGAGACGGGAGGGATGCCGGGGCAGCTCGAGCCCGATGCCCCGTGCGGTGGTCGAGAGCGTCATACCAATCTCCTCCGCAGGAAGTTCGAGAACACTTCGATCAGCACCACGACGACGAGGATCTCGAGCACGATCACCGCGACGTCGTCGTAGGCGTAGAACGCCCGCCGCTCGTCGAGGAGTCGGCCGATGCCGCCCGCGCCGACGATGCCGAGGATCGCCGAGATGCGCACGTTGAGCTCGAGCGTGTACAGCCACTGGTTCGCGAAGAGCGGCCAGGTCTGCGGCAGCACGACGCTGCGGTTGATCTGCGTCTGGCCGCCGCCGGTGGCGCGTCCGGCCTCGATGACCGGCAGATCAGTGGAGTCGATCGCCTCCGACACCAGCTTGACGATGATGCCGATGTCGAACAGGAGCAGGGTGAGCAGACCGGGCAGCGCGCCGACGCCGACCATCGCGACCAGTACGGTCGCGTACACGAGATCGGGGACCGACCGGATGACGTTGATGACGGTCCGCACCGCGATGCGGGTCGGACTGTTCGGGTTGGTCGGGGCGGCGGCCCACAGCGTCAGCGGCACGGAGATCACCGCGGCGACCGCCGCGCCGACCACGGCCATCTGGAGCGTCTCGAGCATGGGCCCGAACGTGCGCGGCAGGAACGAGAAGTCCGGCTGCAGGAACTGCACGAGCAGCACGGATCCGTTGTCCCAGTTGCGGATGAGCGCGCCGAAGTCCAGCTCGATGCCGCCGATCGCCGGGATGCAGGTGGCGACGGTGAATGCGGCGAACGCCAGGACGACGAGACTGGTGCGCAGTCTCGACGTGGGCTTGGGCGGCACGACGAGAGGGCGGGCTTCGGTGGTCATGCGCCGAGCACATCCCTCGGCTGGATCGGGCGCCCGTAGATCTGCTCGAAGTCGTGGTCTGCGGCATCCGCTGCCGGCCCGTCGTAGACGACCTCGCCGGCCCGCAGGCCGATCATCCGCGTCGTGTACTGACGTGCCAGATCCATCAGGTGGATGTTGACGAGCACGGTGAGGTGCTCTTCGACGTTGACGCGACGCAGGTCGTGCATGACCGCGTGCGCGGTGGGCGGGTCGAGGCTGGCGACCGGCTCGTCGGCGAGCATGACGCTGGGCTGCTGCGTCAGAGCCCGGGCGATCGCGACGCGCTGCTTCTGGCCCCCGGAGAGCTGGCCGGCGCGGTTCCAGACCTTCTCGAGCATGCCGACCGAGTCGAGTGCGCGCAGGGCGAGCTCGCGATCCTGCGCCGTGCTCAGGCCGAGCACGGTCCGCCAGGTCGCGGTGTGAGCGAACCGACCGACCAGCACATTGCGGTACACGCTGGCTCGATCGGCGAGGTTGAACCCCTGGAAGATCATTCCGATGTTCCCTCGGGTCTCACGCAGGCGTCGTCCGCGCATGCCGGTGACCGCATGCGGGCCGACGGTGACCGTGCCGCTCGTCACCGGTACGAGACCGTTGATCGTGCGGATGAGCGTGGACTTGCCCGAGCCGGAGAGACCGACCACCGAGACCATCTCGCCGGCGGCGATGTCGAGGGACACACCGCGGAGGGCGCGGGTGCCGTTGGGATAGGTGACCGAGACGTCGTCGAGACGGATCGACCACGACGCGGAGGCCGGGAGCAGGGCCCCGGCCTCCGCGCGCTGCAGATCAGTGTGCATGTTCTCAGTTCTGCGTGTCAGTTCGAGAACTCGGCGAGGATCTCGCCGTAGCGGGTGATCTCGTCCTCGGTGGTCTCGCTGGTCCAGTCGGAGAGCCCGACGAGGTCGAACATCACGGACGCCGCCTCTTCGGACGAGTCGGCGTAGCCGTCCAGCAGCTCGGTGAGCTCCGCGACGAGGTCGTCGGGAAGCGTCGAGGTCACCGCGACGCCGCCGTTGGGGATCATCTCGGTGTAGGCGAAGGCCACGACCTTCTCGGCGATGTCCGGGGCCTCTTCGGTCACGGTCGTGCGGGCGTCCCAGTACGCGAACGAGACCTCGGCGTCGCCGTTGTATACGGCGAGGACCGCGTTGTTGTTGCCTTCGACGGGCACCTGCGTGATGCCGGCATCCGTGTCGACGCCCTGTTCGCGCATCGCGACGACGGGGTACTGGTAACCCGCCGGCGACGTGGCTGCCTGCAGGGCGACCTTCGTGCCGTCGCCGATCTCGCCGAGCGCCTCGATGCCGGCGGGACCGGAGCCGGTCGCGTCGGCGGCGGCCTCTTCGATGCCGTTGCAGTACGAGAGCTCGATGCCGCTGGCCGCGTAGGTCGACATGACCGGCTCGTCCTCGCAGTACTTGTCGGGGTTGTTCGTGTACGCCACCGACGCGTACGAGGTGGCGCCGAAGCGCACGTCGCGGAGGATGAGCTCGGCGTCGTAGCGCTCGGTCGCGTTGTACAGCGATCCGGCGTCGGTGATGATGACCTGTGCCTGGTCGGTGCCGAGCGCCTCGACCGTGGCCGCGTAGTCGGAGGCGACGACGCCCTTCACCTCGATGTCGAGGTTCTCGGACAGGTAGGTGGTGAGCGGGTCGAGGGCCTGGGCGAGGTCTTCGCCCTCGACCGACGGGACCAGCGAAAGGGTGATGGAGGACGGCCATTCGGTCGTCTCGTCTGCCGTCTCGTCGGGTGCGCTGCTGCTGCAGCCGGCGAGCGCCAGAACGGCGACGGCGGCGATGCCCGTGGTGAGCAAGGACTTACGCATTCGGATCGTGCCTTTCGGTGAGGGTGGTGCTGCGGGGGGTACTGGAAGCCGCAGTCGCGGCCCAGGCTTCGATGTCGCCGTAGAGGTCGGCGATGGTCCGGCCGCGCATCGTCACGGTGGCCGGGGAGCGTTCGGCGGTGGCGCCGACGAGCGCCGTGGCTGCGCCCTGCGCGGCGGCCGGTGCGAGGTCGAACTCGAAGATGTCGCCGACCGAGAGGACCGGCCCCTCGGCCATCGCCGCCTGGAGGATGGGGACGAGCCCCGACGGCTTGCCGACCGTGAAGTGCAGGTCGTCGAACAGGTGAGTGATGCCCCACCCGTCCAGGACGGGGCGGATGCCGGCACCGGGCGCATTGGTCGCGAGGACCAGCCGGACCTGCGGGTGGACACGGTTCAGGAAGTCGGCGAGCCCGGTCGGCGGCGCGATCGCCGCGTGCTCGGAGCCCAGCAGCGCCCGCGACGACTGGTAGGCGGCCTCGAGCGCATCGGCGGTCACGCCCTGCCCGGCGGCGAGCGTGCTGATCACGTCGTAGCCGTCGCGGGCGTCGGTCTCGCCGCGTTCGAACGCGGCGAGGTCGGACATCGCGCGGTCGGCGAACGTCGGGTCGTCGGCGGATGTGGCGACGGCGCGGGCGAAGGCCTCGAGCGGCCCCGCGCCGAGCGCGATGGTGCCGTCGAAGTCGAGGACGATAGTGGGGAGCACGGTTCTCCTGGTCAGGATCGGGACGATGCGTCCATACTTACAGTCGTTTATGGACGATACGACCATCCTGTGTGAACAGTGCGTGAACTCCGATTCCGGTGCCGGCATCCGCGCCCGCTACGCTCATCGTCGTGATCGATCGATTGGATGCGGCGGCCGCCGCGCACGATGCCGCAGACCTGCTGTCGATGTTCGCCTGGCTCGGTCCGGCGATCGATGCCGATGCTCGGGACGACCGTTTCGCCCGCTGGGGCCGGTCCACCGCCGTGGACGAGAACGTCGGAGCGCCCGTGCTGTCACGGTCGACCTTCGAGGCGCTGCACGACCGCGCGGGCCTGGAGTCGGCGTGGCCGGTCGGCAACGCCGGGCTGCTGCACGTGTACGGCTATCTGCTCTCCACCACGCCCACGCCGTACGGCCTGAAGCGCGACCGGTGGCTCGGCGGCGAGCTGGCCCGCGCGTGCGGGCTGGCCACGGAGGCCTTCATCCCGTGGGCCGGCGAGCGCACGCTCCTCGACCGCGTGACCGAGGCTGCCGAGACTCTGATCGTCGGCGTGCCGGTGCGACGGCAACGGCTCGGCGACCGGGAGGCCATCGTCGCGGTCGCCGATCGGCAACCGGGCCCCTCGGCACTCGCCTACGCGCTCGACTCCCCCGCAGAGGGTCGCCGGCTCATCACGATGTTCCCCGTCGCCGACCCGACCGCGCTGCTCGCCGACCTCGACGCCTCACCACCGCGCCTCCGGTGGAACGCCGTGGCGTGACCGCCCTATCGTTCAGAGCTGATCGAGGACGAGCTCACCGCGCGAGTTCAACTGCTCCATCATGTGCGTGACCCGGTTGGCCTCGATCTTCGCCATCTTCGGCTGGTCAAACTCGAAGACCAGCGGGATGCTCGGGTGCACCCAGATCGTCAGCCGCCCCGACTGCACCTCGGGTGTCGGCAGCCAGGTCATCATGAAGCTCTCGTTGCGGCGCAGCTTCGTGCCGATCACGATCTTGAGGTGCGCCAGAGTCGTGTCGTCGATGTCGATCGCGGGTCGCGAGCTGTTGTACTCCAGAGTTCCCATGAGAAGAACTGTACGCGCGGTCTAGCCGAGCTCGTACTCCTGGCCCTCGGGTGCGTCGAGGGGCGGCCCCGACGGCGACTCGACACCGCGGGTGAGCGCCTGCAGACGACGGACCAGTTCGGGATCCTCCAGCTCAGGTCCGCTGCCGCTGATCGCCTTCGCCACGATCTGGCTGGCCGGACCGATCAGGAACTTCGCCGACACGACAGTGCCGTCCTGCTCCCGCACCGGTATCTCGACGATCTCCGCGCGCTCCTCCTCCCCCAGCGCGCGCCCGTACTCCAGCAGGGCGTCCGCGATGTCGTCACCGGTCAGGAACTCGTCGCCGCCATACAGGATCGATCGCATACTGCCGTTCTACGGCACGTCCGCCGTATCGCCGCGCCCCTTGCCCGCTCACCTGGTCGGTGCTAGCGGCGGTCAGGCGTCGAGTGCGGCGAGCTCTTCGCGAAGAAGAGCGGCGCCCGCGCTGAGCGCGCGCAGCTTGCCGCGGGCGACGTCGCGGGGCAACGGCGCCAGGCCGCAGTTCGTGCTCGGCAGGAGCTTGTCCGCATCGACGAAACGGAGCGCGTTGCGGAGGGTTTCCGCGACCTCTTCCGGCGTCTCGATGGTCTCGCTGGCGACGTCGATGGCCCCGAGCATGACCTTCTTGCCCCGGATGAGTTCGATGAGGTCGAGGGGAACGTGGGAGTGGTGGCTCTCGAGCGAGATGGTGTCGATGCTCGAGCGCTGCAGCAGCGGGAACGACGTCTCGTACTGCCGCCACTCCGCCCCGAGGGTCGCCTTCCAGTCGTTGTTCGCCTTGATCCCGTAGCCGTAGCAGATGTGCACGACGGTCTCGGCGCGCAGCCCCTCGGCCGCTCGCTCGAGCGCCGCGACGCCCCAGTCCCGCACGTCGTCGAAGAACACGTTGAACGCCGGCTCGTCGAACTGGATGATGTCGACCCCCGCCGCCTCGAGTTCTCTCGCCTCCTGGTTGAGGATCGTCGCGAACTCCCAGGCCAGCTTCTCGCGGCTCTTGTAGTGGCGGTCGTAGAGAGTGTCGATCATCGTCATCGGGCCGGGCAGTGCCCACTTGATCGGCTGATCGGTCTGCTGGCGGAGGAACTTCGCGTCCTCCACGAACACGGGCTTCTCCCGGCCCACGGCACCGACGACCGTCGGCACGCTGGCGTCGTAGCGGTCGCGAATGCGGACGGTCTCCCGCTGATCGAAGTCGACGCCGGAGAGGTGCTCGATGAAGGTCGTCACGAAGTGCTGGCGCGTCTGCTCACCGTCGCTGACGATGTCGAGGCCCGCGAGGCGCTGCTCCTGGACGGCGATGCGCAGCGCATCCTGCGTGCCCTCGACCAGCGCCTCCCCCTCCAGCTTCCAGGGAGACCAGAGGGTCTCCGGCTGCGCGAGCCAGGACGGCTTGGGCAGGCTGCCGACGATCGAGGTGGGAAGGAGCGTGTTCACGGTCGAGGACTCTCTGGTCATCATCCGACGGAGACCAGGGAGGCGACGGAGCCGGCGGCCCACTGCTCGAGCAGCTCACCGTGCGGCTTCATGAGGTGCTCCTCCGTGTACTTCCCCTGCTCGGCCGCGAGCCGGCTGCGCTCGTCGCGGTCGTAGGCGATCTTCGTCACCGAGTAGTCCTGCTGCTCCAGGCTCGGCTGATAGACCTTCGCCGCGGCCGAGTTCGCGTTGTAGATCTCCGGTCGGTAGATCTTCTGGAACGTCTCCATGGTGCTGATCGTGCCGATGAGCTGCAGGTTCGTGTAGTCGCCGAGCAGGTCGCCGCGGAAGTAGAACGCCAACGGCGCGACGCTGCCGCGCGGCATGAAGTACCGGACCGAGAGACCCATCTTCCCGAAGTACGCGTCGGTCAGCGACGGGTCCTTCTGCTCGTATTCGACGCCGAGGATCGGGTGGTGGTTCTCGGTGCGACGGTAGGCCTTGCTCGTCGAGACGCTGATGCAGATCACCGGCGACACCGCGAAGCGCTCCCGGTAGGCCTCCGAGTCGAGGAAGTGCTGGAAGAGCTTGCCGTGCAGGTCGCCGAAGTCCGCGGGAACAGTGAACCCCCCTGCGGCTGCCGTCGCCGCCGGAAGCCGCACACTGAAGTCGAAGTCGCGCACATAGGACGAGAAGTTGTTCCCCACGATCCCGTGGCTGCGCTTTCCGGTGAGGCGGTCGACGATCTGGATGTCGAGGACCTCGAGCAGCGGAAACTCCTGGTCCTCGCCCGCTGCGGCGAACTGGACCCCGACGGAGACGATCTCGAGTTCGACGGTGTAGCGGTCGCCGTTCGGGTTGTCCCAGTCCGCGAGATCGTTGAACCGACGGTCGATCATCGACAGGGCGTTGCGGAGGTTCTGCTGGCGGTGCTCACCGCGCGCCAGGTTGGCGAAGTTCGTGGTGATCCGGGAGTTGTCCGACGGCGAGTAGTCCTCGTCGAAGCGGGTCGTCGTGATGCGGAACGTGAAGTCGTGGGCCATGAGGTTGCCAATCGGTGAGCTGATCGGCCGGGCTCGGCCTCGCGAAATGGGGTATTTCCATGGTGCAGTGCGAGCACCCCTATCGAGAAATGTCCTGTGGCTATGCCGTGGCATAGTCTGAGGCTATGGCCAAGCGTTCGAGCGGCATCACCCTGCAGCAGCTCACCTATTACATCGAGGTCGCCGCGGAAGGATCCATCAGCGCCGCCGCCGACCTGCTCTACGTCGCGCAGCCCACGATGTCGGCGGCGATGAAAGACCTCGAGAGCCGAGTGGGCCGTGTACTCCTCCTCCGCTCCGCGCGCGGCGTGACGCTCACCACCGATGGCGTGGAGTTCCTCGGATACGCCCGGCAGGTGGTCGAGCAGGTCGCGCTCCTCGAACAGCGCTACCTCGACCGGCCGCCGTCTCGACGCCTGCTCGGGGTGTCGACGCAGCACTACTCCTTCGCGGTCGACGCGATGGTGCGGATGGTGAAGGCGACCTCGGCGGCCGAGTACGAGTTCTCGCTGCGGGAGACGCGCACGTGGGACATCATCGAAGACGTCCGCACCCTCCGCAGCGAGTTGGGGATCCTGTACCGCAACGACTTCAACCGCAACGTCATCGACAAGCTGCTCCGCGACTCCGGGCTCGCGTTCCACCCGCTCTTCGTCGCCGAGCCGCACATCTTCATCTCCCGCAAGAATCCCCTCGCCTCGCGGGATCGCGTGACCCTCGACGACCTCGCCGAGGTGCCACGGCTCACCTTCGATCAGGGCGCGAACAACTCCTTCTACTTCGCTGAGGAGATCCTCTCCACCCTCTCGAGCCCGCAGGAGATCCGGGTCTCCGACCGCGCGACGATCTTCAACCTCATGATCGGGCTCGACGGGTACACCATCTCGACGGGCATCATCAGCGACGACCTCGACCCCGAGATCGTCGCCATCCCTCTCGACGTCGACGAGCGCATCGAGATCGGCTGGATCGGCCACTCCGCGATCCCGCTCACCGAGCAGGCGCAGCGCTACCTCGCCGAGCTGCGGACGGTCGTGTCGAGTTTCGGGGTGGAACTGCTCGGGTGAGCCTGTCCCTCGCTATGCGGGTTTCGGCGCACCGCGCTAGGTTGAGCAGTCGAACCACTCCCTGACCGGAAGGCAACAGCACATGCGCGTAACCCCTCGCGTCTGGATCGGCTTGGCGATCTACGTCGGTTACGTCGTCGTCATCTTCATCGTGTCGAAGCTGAGCGGGGTGGCATACACCGACATCGGAAAGTCTGCCGAGTTCACCTGGCGCGGCGCGGTGCTCGATCTTGCTGTCGGCGCTGTCCTTCTCGCGATCACCACCTGGGCTTTGGGGTGGTGGAAGCCAGCGCTGTTCGAGCGGAAGCGGTCACACCACAAGTGGCCGATCTTCGTTCCGGCGTTGATGTTCGTCGTCGCTGTGGTGAACCTGTTCAGCACCGACTGGTCCAAATTCGACGCGTCATTCCTCCTGTCCCTGCTCGCCCTCGGAGTCGCCGTCGGATTCTGCGAAGAACTGATGTCGCGAGGTCTCCTGCTGACGGCGTTCCGCTCACGCTTTTCGGAGGTCTGGGTCTGGCTGCTCACGTCGATCCTCTTCGGCGCGATGCACCTGCTCAACGCCGCACTCGGAGCCCCGCTCCTGGGCACACTCGGGCAAGTGGTGATCGCCGCCATGTCCGGCACCTGCTTCTACATCGTGCGACGGGTCACCGGCTCTCTCATCTGGGCCATGGCGCTGCACGGACTGTGGGACGTGTCCGTCTTCGCCGTCGGCTTCGCACCCCTCAACGGCGCCGGGGCGAGCATCCTGGCGCCCGTCATCGGCATCCTCGCTGTCGTGGTCGTCCACTGGGTGATCAAGGGAACAGACGAGAGGCCGGTCGAGGCCGAGACCACCGCGCCGGCACCCGCACAGGCCTAGCCCGCCAGCTCGAGCGTCAGAGGTACTGCTCCATCCGCGCGGTGAGGTTCGCACGATGTTCTTCGAGCCGTCGGCTGGTCTCGAGCGTGCTGATCCCCTCGCCTGCCGGAGTGAGGAGATCGAGATCGTCGCGCGCGAAAAGCACGTCGTAGAAGGGCGCGAGCTCCTCGTCGGAGTACTTGTGCAGCCCCGCGAGCGTCTGCAGCGGCGTGCCCCAGCGGGCAGCGTTGGCATTCACGTCTGCCCCGCCCTCCAGTAGTCGCTCGACGAGCGGCACCTCGCCGGCGAAATCATGGGAGGTCTGGGAGAAGAGGATGTGCAGCGTCGAATACCCTTCCGGCGCGACGACTGCTCCCGCATCCGCCCCGTCGTCGAGCAGTCGATTCGAGATCGCGAGGCGGGCGTCGAGGTGTCGGTTTCCGAGTGCACGATGCAGCAGGGTCAGCCCGGTGGAGCCGACAGCGTGAGCGTCTCCGTCGTAGAGGGCGACGAAGTCCTCGTAGGAACCTGACTTCGCTGATCCGTATGCGCTCGGCATCATCCATCTCCTATCTGGCCGTGTTCTATCTGACCGTGTTTCCACCATAGGTCGAGGCTGCGACGACCCCTCAACTCGCGATGCGGCCACCCAGTGCGGGGCGTCGGGCCCACTTCATCCGCAGCCGCTGCACGCCCGTCACCGCGTCGGCGCGCACGGCTGCGTACGTCGAGGATTCGACGAACCACGGCTCGATCGTGAACATGTCGCCCTGCCAGCGGAAGCCGAGGCCGGTCATCGAGAGGCCGAGGATCTGGGCGAACTCCGCGGCCGCGTCGTCCAGAGCCTGTCTCGACATGACGGCATCCGCGGGTCCGATGCGCTCGAGAACAGCGGTGAAGGCGGGCCAGAAGTCGTCGAATCCCCGCAGCCACACCGGGTCCGTGTGGAGCTCGCTCAGAGATCCACCAGCGGGGACGACGGCGTCCCGGGCGGCGGCATACGCGAGTCCGCGCCACCCGATCAGCACAGAACTCGTCACCTCGAACACCAGCCGGTCGACGGAGCGATGACCTTGGTACGTGGCGACAGCTGTATCGAGGTTGGCCTGCAGGTCGGCGATGACCGCGGCCGGCTCCCACACCGGCTCGCCACGGCGGAACTCTTCACCGACACTGATCTCTGCCCGGTACTCCTCGATGATCGCTGCAGCTCCGCCCACGAGATTGAGATCACGGAAGCTCGCGGTCGCATCGGGCTGGTAGACCTGTCGGTTCTGGTGCATGACGACGTGCTGCGTTTCGTGCACGAGCACGCGCCTGGCGATCAGTTCGTTGACCTCGGTCTGGTCGCGGTCGAGATCATTGCGGAAGTGGTGCGCGTGGAGCAGCACGACGGCGCGGCCGTCCGGCAGCCGGATCGTCTTCCCTGCGGAGAGTCCCGCACCGTGCTCGACGGCATGGATTCCCGCGGCGTCCGTGTCGGGAGACCAGCGCGCCACCGAACCGGCCATGTATCCGGTCACCACCAACTGCACGCGTGCAGGATCCGGAACCGAACGGTCGAGGTGCGCCCAGCACCACGCGAGCGCCGTCGGCACCGACGGAGGCTCGAGCGTGACATCGACCAGCTCGAGATCGACGCCCTCGATCAGCAGCTCGACCAGCGGCTGCGGCGTGCTGCCGGTCATCCGATCGCACTAGTCACGGGGCGGCGAGCCAGGTTCGCCAGGGCGTCTCCGGGGAGATGTGCGCGGCGACGTCGTCGAGCATCTTCGCGAATTTCTCCCACCGCGGCTGTGCACCGAAGTACTCGTGGAGTCCGGTGACGAAGGCCTGGGCGCGGTCCAGTTGATCGTGTTGCAGGTACCACGCGAAGACGCCCTCGAAGAGGCTGAGCTTCTTGCCGGAGAGATAGTCGACGGCATCGGCCGTCGTCGTGAATTCGTTCATCCGGCCGAGCAACGCGTCGATACCGCGAACCCCCACCGCACCGATGTCGGCCGGGTCGGATTCCTGCGTGATGGCGATCGCCTCGGGGAGGCTCCGATCGACGTTGTGGGGGCGGAACATGAAATTACTCGGGCGTGGCCTACTATCCACCCCGACCAGGAGTTCGTGGATTGCCGGCAGGTGGATGATGCCGTTGAGGTACACGAAGCCTTGCGCCCCGCCGACGCGACTGCGCTGAATCTCCACTGTCTGGACCGTCTCACCGACCGAACGTCGGAACTTGGTGGTTCCATCCGCCTCGAACCCCTTCTCCAGGAGATACGGCTTCAGGGTGTCTTTCACCGCGCTGGTGATGATGTCGGCGGGCCTCATGTTCATCCCCCTACTCTTTCGCTGTGGTCTCGGGAGCCTGCTGGCCGCGCTCTGCGAGGTAGGCGGCCGCACGGCGCTTCAGGTCGGAACGATGCGGTTCGCGCATGAGCTGGATGCTCTCGTACACCGAGCGACCATCCTTCGCCGTTGCCAGCAGATCGAGGTGCGGCTGTTCGAAGAACACGTCGTAGAACGGCGCCAGCGTGGCATCCGAGAACTTCGCCTGACGGGCGATCGTGAGCAGCGGAGTGCGGAACCGACCGGAGAAGTGATTGATGTCGGCACCCGCCTCGATGAGCCGGCGCAGCAACGGCACCTCCGCCGGCACGTCGTGGTCACCCCGGCCGAGCAGGGCGTGCAGCACGGTGTTCCGCTCGCCACCGACCCCGGAGAGGGCGGTGGCATCGGCCCCCTCGTCGAGCAGGAACGAACTGATCGCCACGCGTGCCGACAAGTCGCCGTTGGTCAGAGCGCGGTGCAGCAGGGTCTGCCCCTCACCGAAGTCACGCCCGGCGTCGCCCGGCTGGAATGCGGCGACGAACTCGTCGAACGAGGCGTTCGCCGAGAGGAACCACACGTCGGTGCTCATGCGGCACCGCCTTCGATCTGGCTGTGGGAGACACGGATACGGGGATGCATGCGCACCACGCTAGCCGACCACCTCGAGGGCCCGAACCTCATCCCGTGGTTGGTGTTCGCATGAGCCGCGTTGGATACCGTGGAGTCATGAGCGATGCGAAGAAGACGACCGGCGTCATCGCGGGACGAGCAACGACAGGAGCGGCGGCGATCGCCGTCGCCGTGCTTCTGGCCGGCTGTTCTCCCTCGGCGCCGACCAGCGAAACCACCCCGACCGCGAGCGTCGAGGAGCGGTATCAGGAACAACTGGCCGAGCAGCGTCTCGAGTCTCTCGTCGACCCGATATCTCCGCTTCCGGCCGCGGCGCCGACGACGCCCGCCGGCACCACGCTCGGCGACGGCGAATGGGCTGTCGTCGGTCGGGAGTGGGCCTCCGACCAGACCACGATGACCGTCGGCGTCGTGCCCATCTCGGCGACGCCGGGCGACCTCGAGGCGGACTTCGCCTACGTCCCCGATGACGAGCGGGCGAAGCTCGGCGACGTCACGCCTCTGTACGTCGACTATCAATACGCGCTCCTCGAGGGAGAGCGCATGTATCCCGCGATGACCGCGGTCCAGCTGGTCCTGTCCGATGGCTCCCTCGCCGACATCCCGATCATCGTCGGCGGCCTCGGCCCGTCGCAGACCGACGCGTTCTGTGCACGGGAACCGGCGGCGTCGGACTTCCCGCAGGAAGTCGGCGATGTCTACCAGGGGTGCAAGATCTTCCTCATCCCGAAGGGCCTCGATGCCGTCAGCGTGCAGTGGGGCGGCGAAGGGGTCTACACCACCGAAGGCGTGCGCTGGCCGATCCCGGCCGCATGATCCCTGATCTCATCCCGTGGGTGGTGTTCGCGTGATCCGGCGCGTTCTAGCGTCGGCTGCATGCACGCATCAGATCACGCGAACACCGTCGACAGCCAGGAACGGAAAGCACGCCTCCGTGCGACCGACCTGACCCATCACTATGGTTCGACGGTCGCGCTCGACCGGCTGTCGCTGACGATCCTCGACGGCGAAGCCGTGGCGATCATGGGGGCATCCGGATCGGGGAAGAGCACGCTGCTCCTCGTGCTGGCCGGGGTCATCCGCCCCGACTCCGGCACGGTGATGCTGCACACCGAACAGGGCGCGGTGGATGTGGCGGCGATGGCGGATCGTGAGCGCTCTGCCCTGCGATTGACGGAGTTCGGTTTCGTCTTCCAGGACGGAATGCTCATTCCGGAGTTGACCGCCGCAGAGAATGTGTCTCTACCTCTGCTGTTGAACGGCACGGGGCGAGCGGAGGCCGAGCGGACCGCCGAGAGTCTGCTCGCGGAGCTGGGCTTGGGCGGATTGGGAGGCCGCCGGATCGGCCAGCTCTCCGGCGGACAGGCGCAGCGGGTCGCCATCGCCCGCGCACGCGCGACGAATGCCCGCGTGATCTTCGCCGACGAACCGACCGGGGCGCTCGATTCGCGCACGGCGTCGGATGTTCTCGGGGTACTTCTGGCGGCGACATCGGGGCAGGGGCGATCCCTGGTCGTGGTGACGCATGACGAGGATGTCGCCGCGCGGTGCGATCGGGTGGTGCGCCTCCGCGACGGACGAATCGATGCCGCCAAGGAGGCGTCCCGATGAGACTGCGGGCGCTGGCCGTGCTCGTGCGTCCCTCCCGCGGCGACGCTTCCGCGGTCACGCTGCCGGTGGTGGCCTTCGCGATCATCGGAGCGGTGACGTATCTTGCTGCAGCCTTGGCGAGGTTGTTCTGGATGGCGTCGGATGACGGTTTCGGCCAGTACAACATCCTGGCGGTCGCCATGGTCGCTGTGCTGGTGGTGCCCGCCGGCACTCTGGGAACATCGGCGGCTCAGCTTTCCGCCCGTCGAAGGGAAGATCGTCTGGCGGTGCTGCGTCTGCTGGGCGCGTCATCGACGTGGGTCCGTGGGTTCGCCGTGATCGAGGCGTCTCTTCTCGCTGCGGCTGGGGCGATCGCCGGCCTGCTCGGCTATGCCGTTCTCGTCCCCGCGCTCACCCTGGCGCCGATAGCCGGCGAGCGCCCCGCTCTCTCCGAGGTGTGGCTCCCGGCGTGGATGCTCTGCCTTCTGGCGTGCGCCCTCACAGCCGTGGCGGCGATCAGTGCCGCGGTCGGGCTGCGCCGCGTGATCATCTCGCCTCTGGGAGTTCGGATGCGGACGGATGCTCCGCGTCTCCACTGGGTTCGGCTGCTGGCGGGCGCCGTCGTGCTCGCCGGTGGCGTCACTCTGATGCAGGTCACGTCGGTGAGCTGGGGCGCTGTGGGGATCACCGCGGCGATCGTGATCGTGCTCGTGGGGGTGATGGCCGTCCTCAATCTCGTGGGGCCGTTCCTGATCGGCGGGGCCGCACGGCGAAAGCTCGCTCGCGCCCGGACGGCTGAAGACCTGATCGCGGCTCGCGGCGTGCTGGAGTCCCCGGCGGCGGCATGGCGATGGGTGTCCGGGGTGGGATTGGCGAGCTTCATCGCGGTTCCGGCGGGGTCGGTTCTGGGCTTCCTCGACATGGTGCAGAACGGCGACACCGTCCTCGCAGCGGACCAGCTGGTGTTCTTCGCCGACATCCGCACGGTCGTCATCGCCGCCGTGGCCGTGTCGTATCTGCTCGTGGCCTGCACCGTCGGCATCACCCAGGCGGCGTCCGTGCTGGAACGTCGCGCCCTCTACGTCAGTCTCGACCGGTTGGGCATGCCGCCACGGGTGATGAATCGCTCCCGACGTCTCGCCGTGGCCTCTCCGCTGCTCGTCGCGGCGGTCTTTCCGGCCGTGGCCGCATGCGTCCTGTTCGCACCGGTGGTCGCACTGTCGGTCTTCACCGCGCCCCTGTTCATCGTGACCGTCATCGCGTGCATCGCGCTCGGCGTTCTGCTCGTGCAGCTCGGGGTCGTCGCGACGGCTCCCCTGCTGCGGCGCGTCCTCGCTGAGCCCGACCGGGCTCTGTAGGCCCTCCTCCGGACGCCCCCATCCGTCGGTGGACCTCGAAGATCAACCCCTGGTTGGCGGGCGGGCGGAGTGCGAATTTCTAGCCTGGAAACAGGTCAGCGATGGACGCTGGATCGAAGGAGACGCAATGACGATCGAGGTTCAGAATCTCAGCAAACGGTACGGCGATCGCTATGCCGTGCGAGACGTGTCGTTCACGGTTCAGCCGGGTGCGGTCACGGGATTTCTCGGGCCGAACGGAGCGGGCAAGTCGACAACGATGCGCTCGATCGTCGGACTCGACCGCCCGTCTTCGGGGCAGGCACTGATCGACGGGAAGCAGTACGCCTCCTACCGAGCACCATTGCAGCAGGTCGGCGCGCTGCTCGACGCGAGATCGGCCCACAAGTCCCGCACGGCGGTGAACTACCTGGCCTCCATCGCGGCCACCCATCACATCCCGGGGGCCAGGGTCGATGAGGTGCTCGACGCGACCGGACTGACGTCGGTGGCGAAGAAGAAGGTGGGCGGGTTCTCGTTGGGCATGGGCCAGCGGCTCGGCATCGCCGCCGCGCTGCTGGGCGACCCGTCGACGTTGATCCTCGACGAACCCGTGAACGGTCTCGACCCCGAAGGCGTCACCTGGGTGCGTACCCTGCTCGGTGATCTCGCCGCTGAGGGGCGCACCGTGTTCCTCTCGTCGCACCTGCTCAGCGAGCTCGCACTGATCGCGGACCACGTCATCATCATCGGACGCGGCGAGATCATCGCGGACTCACCGATCGACGCTCTCACGGCGGGCGGGCAGACCAGAGTGCGGGTGCGCACCACGGACACCGCCGCGTTGAGCAACCGGATCGCGAACGCCGGCGTCACGGTCACCTCTTCGGAGCTCGAGCTCTTGGAGATCGACGGACTCACCGCGGAGGAGATCGCTCGGGCAGCGCACGAAGCCGGCATCCTCCTGACGGAGCTGACGCCGGTACGCCAGACCCTCGAAGACGCCTACAACGCGCTGACCAGAGACGCCGTCGAGTATGCCTCGACCGGGCTCTGAGATCAGCACCTCAGAAAGGACCATGATGACCACTCTCACCGAGCCGGTGAATGCCACCGGAAGAAATGCCGACCTCCCCGGCGCGATCCGTTCGGAATGGATCAAGTTCCGGGGCCTCACCTCGAACTTCGCCCTGGCCGGATTCACCCTGCTGCTGCTCATCGCGAACGGGATCGCGATGCCGTTGGCCTATGTGTTCCGTGACCGCGGTTCGCCCAAGGCCGACTACGAGGCCTACGCGGAGATGATCGTCGACAAGACCGGATACGTCGGCGTCGTCCTCGCGGTCCTCGCCGCCCTGATGGTGACCAACGAGTACCGCTCGGGTCAGATCAAGACGACGCTCCTGTCGGTCCCCCAGCGGGTTCCGGCGCTGGTGTCGAAGGCCACGATCATCGCCGCCGTGTCCTTCGTGATCGGCGTGGTCAGCTCGAGCATCGGATTCGCGATCGCGCCGACCATCCTCGCCGGCGGTGGCTACAGCTATCCGCTGGATACCGCTGATGCGATCCGCCTCATCCTCGGATCGGGGCTCTACCTGGCGACACTGAGCATCATCGGGATCGCCGTCGGCTCGCTCATCCGGAACGTGGTCGCGGCCGTCCTGACGACCATCGTGTTCCTGGTCATCGTGCCGGTGATCCCGCAGATGTTCTCCGAGTACGGCACCGAGATCACCCGATTCTTCCCGATCGAGTCGGGGTCGCTCCTTCTGGCGCCCCTCGGAACCGACCCGATGGGACCCTGGGACGGCTATCTCGTACTCTTGGCCTGGAGCGTCGTCCTGTTCACCGCAGCCGCGATCGTGCTCAGACGCCGGGACGCATGACCGCATGCGGACGGCGGTCCGAGCTCCGGGCCGCCGCCCCGATGCCGCAGAAGGAACAGCACGCAGGACGGATGCTCGAGAAGATGCGCTGGTTCACATCACACCCGTTCGTCGTCGACGTGCTGGTGGTGATCGCCGCCGTCGCGCTGCAGGTTCTCGCCTTCGCCCTGGCCGGGCAGGGTCCGCTCTGGCCCGGTGCCCTGATCGCCGTCGTCTCATCCGCACCGCTGTTCTGGCGTCGCCGATCACCGTTGCTCGCACTCTGCGCGACCGTGTGCGTCGGCGCCGTCGCCGTATGGGTGCTCCCCGGCGTCGGGGCACTGAGCTTCCCGTTCGCATTCGCGCTCTACACCGTCGCCGCCACTCGCCCCTTTCCGCGCGCTGCACTCGGATACGCGATCGGCGTCTGCCTTCCTGCGCTGAGTGCCTTCGCGCTCTTCCTGACGAACGGGCAGACGTTCTCACCGCTCTTCCTCGACCCGCTCGCACTCGTCGCGCTGTCGCTGGGGCTCGCCGGGAGGAACCGCCGGCAACGTCAGGAGTCGCACGCGGCGCTCGTGGAACAGCGGTTGGAGAACGCGCGGGTCAGCGAACGGAACCGGATCACTGCCGAGATGCACGACGTCGTCGCCCACTCGATCTCGATCATGATCGCCCTCGCGGACGGCGCATCGACCGGGTGGCAGAAACATCCCGACCGTTCCGCAACCGCGCTGCGGAACCTGAGCGACGTCGGCAGAACGGCGCTCAGCGACATGCGCCGCATCCTTCACCTGCTCCGCGATGACGATGCAGGGCTCGCAGAAGCACTGCATCATTCCGGCCACAACCTCCCCGACCTGGAAGAACTCGTCGACGTCTTCCGCGCTGCGGGACTCCCCGTGCACCTGGTCCGCGTCGGAAGCGCCATCCCGCACGACCCCACCCTGGCGACCACCGTCTACCGAATAGTTCAAGAGGGCCTGACGAACGCGCTGCGCTATGCCGAAGGAGCCACCCGCGTCGAAGTGCGAGTCGAATCCGACGCGGCCAGGATCGCGCTCATGATCACCGACGACGGACACGCGCCGGCAGCCGGGGCGCCGAGCCAGGGCAGCGGCAGAGGGCTCCGCGGCGTCGCGGAACGCGCCGCCGCGTATTCGGGCACCAGCGCGAGCGGACGACTCCCCACCGGCGGGTGGCGAACGACCGCGACCCTGCACCTCGACGACGAAAGCCGAGCCGATCCCTCATGACTCCGCCACCGATCCGCGTCCTGGTCGTCGACGACCAGCCCCTCGTGCGCATGGGCAACGCGCTCGTGCTCGACAGTGCCGACGACATCGACGTCATCGCCGAAGTCGGCAGCGGCGAAGAGGCCGTCGCCCTGGCAGCGGAGCTGCGCCCCGACGTCGTGCTCATGGACGTGCGCATGCCCGGCATCGGCGGCATCGAAGCCACCCGACTGATCACGGCCGAAGACCCCCGGATTAAAGTCATCGTCTTCACGACCTTCGACATAGACGAGTACGCCTTCGGCGGGCTCCATGCGGGCGCGAGTGCGTTCCTCCTCAAGAGCGCCACGCCGGAAACACTCACCGCGGCCGTCCGCACCGTCGCCGCGGGCGACAGTGTCGTCGAACCGCGCATCACGACACAACTCATCGACCACTACGTGAAGCGCGACGCGACTCCGGTCACCGGCAGCCCGCCCTCACCCCTCGACCGTCTCACTCCTCGCGAATACGACGTCTTCCTCGCGATCGCCACAGGGCTCTCCAATCCGGAGATCAGTGCGCGCCTGCACCTCACTCCGGCGACGGTGAAGACCCACGTCAACCGCGTCTTCGCCAAGCTCTACCTCAGAGATCGCGTGCACGCGGTCATCCTCGCGTACAAGCTCGAGGTGCTGTGAGACCGAACTGCACCGGTGGCGCCAGACGAGCGTTCACTCTGCGTGCTGGTGATCTCGAAGATCATGAGGACGCCGTCGCGCCCGAGTCGGCCGCGCGTCACGGACGGGATGAGAACATTGGCGTCCAGGTAGACCAGGCTCTTCCGCGGCACTGCGACGCTCAGAAGTCGTCCGCAAATGCCTGGCCGAGCTCGCGGACGTATCCGGCTCGGAAACGCTCGAAGTCCGCGACCGCGATGATGTTGCGGTTACCCCGCTTCGAGGCTCGCAGCGCGCCCGAAGTGATCTTGCGCAACACGGTCGTTCGGGAGAGACCGAGTTCCTGAGCGACCTGCTGCGGGGTCATCGTCGGCGTCTTCGCGTCGATGGTGATGACCTTCCCGGCATCGAGCTCCGCGACGATCGTCTTGAGCAGCTCCTCGCGCCACTTCACGCCGGCGGGCTTCTTCTCGAGCTTCATCAGGGTGCTCATGGCCATCCTCCACGGTCAGTTAGCCGCTCTATCTGACCATTGTGACACACAAAATCGAGGCCGCGAACCCCCTGCTCCGCGTCCGGCTATGCCCGCGCCACGTCATACGTGACTCGGACGAGACCGTCGTCCGGGGTGGAGTGGTGACCGCGAAGGGTGAGGAGGACGTCACGGTCGAGCTCTCCGAAGAGGCGACTTCCGCGACCGAGCAGTATCGGTGCGATGGAGACCGTGATCTCGTCGATGAGCCCTGCAGCGAGGAAGGATTGGATGGTCCGCCCACCATCGACGTAGACGCGCTTCGCGTCGATCGCCGCGAGCATGTCACTCGCGTGCTCCACGGAACGAGCGACCTGCGCGTGCGGGCTCGCATCGAGCGTCGAGCTGAGCACGATCACCGTCTTGCCCTCGAAAGGCCACTGCTCGAAACCCGACACGGTGTCGTATGTGGTGCGACCCATGACGATCGCGTCGACCGTCGGGAAGAAGGTCTCCCAGACGAGTGCCGGGTGTGCGCCCTCGTCGGCGATGTGTGCACGCCGGTCGGGCTCGGTGAGCCAGGTGAGGTCTCCGTCGGGTTTGGCGATGTAGCCGTCGAGGCTCACTCCGATGAACGCGCATCCGCGCCAGGTGCGGTCGAGGGTCATGTCCAGCCTTTCAAGAGGTGGTCGATGGTGTCTTCCGGCGAGGTGGGTTCGAGCGACACCGCCTGCCGGTAGAGACTGCCGTGCAGTGCATCGAGCAGGGTCAGGGCCGCCGTGCGCCGGTCGACGTCGCGGCGGAGCGGCAGGTGCCGGAACAGTGCCTCGAAGTAGCGGGCCTGACGATCCCACCCCTCACGGAGGAGGTCAGCCGCCTCGGGAGACCAGAGGTCGCGCATCAACTCTCCGAGTCCCGCGATCGCCGCCGATGACGAGGCCGTCGCGAAGTGCGCTTGACCGTAGGAGTGAAGCTCCGCCCGCGCATTCTCCGGGTCGATGGGCGCGACCGGGATCCCGTCGATCCAGTGCCGGGAGAGCGCATGGAGCAGGCGCTCCTTCGATCCGAACCGCTTGATCAGACCTGCCGCACTGATCCCCGCGGCGGGTGCGACGTCGCCGAGCCCCCACGGTTCGGTCGATGTGCGCAGACGCAGCGCGTCGTCTATACGCTCCAGCAGCTCGGCGTCGGAAGAACGAGGAGGGCGACTCATCCCATTAGTAAATCACAGTTCACTAATTGAGCTGTTCACGACTCCTGATCAGGATCCACGGCGGCACTCGCCTCGAGCTCGCGAAGGCGTTTCAGCTGCGCCCACGGCCAGAAGGCGATCCACCCGATCGAGACGATCGAGGCCCCCATGATCATCGAAGCGATATCCATGCGATCCACGCTACGGAAACCGGATGCTCGCGAGCATCCCCCGAGCGACGGACTTGAGGCCCTGGGTTCCTGCCAACCCGCGACGGCATGGATACTTCAGGCCACCCAGCGACAAATGCCTCACACCGCGTCGACGGGCCGTCTGTCTCCTCGAGTGTTCGGCGTGCTGATCACAAGGAATCGTGTCTCCGTCTTCCCCGGATTGAAGAACCGATGCGTGAGTCCGGGCGGGATATCGACGCCCTGTCTGGGGGAGAGTTCCACGACCCCTTCGGCCGTCTGCATCTGAGGCGTTCCCTCGAGCACGTAGAAGAACTGCATGGCGGTGTCGTGCACATGCCACTCTTCGCCGGCGCCGGCCGGCACTCGCTCCTCGATCACGGACAGTCCGGGGCTGTCGAGCAATCGCCACCCATCGGCGACCTCGCCCCACACATAGTGATCAGCGTTCGAGACGTCGACGGGTTCGCGCATCTTCCGATCCTCGCAGACACGCTCAGGCGACGGGGGCGGTCAACGGATCGGGCTCGAGCCGGCCGCGGCCGTTGTCGCTGACAGTGGACAGGCCCTCGCGGGCCCAGTACTCGAAACCGCCGATGAGCTCACGCACGTTCGAGTAGCCGAGGGTTGCCAGGGTGAGCGCTCCGCGCGTGCTCCCGTTGCAGCCCGGACCCCAGCAGTAGACGACGATCGGAGCGCCCTTGTCGGGGGCGAAATCAGCGATGCGCCCCTCGAGTTCCGCGTTCGGGATGTGCACCGCGCCGGGGATGCGACCCTGGCTCCAGGATGCGGCCGACCGGGTGTCGATGATGAGCGGTGCGGTCCCGGCCGCGCGGTCCGCTGCAAGGTCGGAGGGGTCGATCTCGAAGGCGAGTTTTGCGGCGAAGAAGTCGGCCGCAGAGAGGGAGAGGGTCATGGATCAATCGAAGCATCCAGGCCGCGGCAGGTGAAGAGACGTTCAACGGCGTATGCCCGTTGCAACGCTGTTTCCCACGGTAGAGTTCGTCGTATGCCCGCGAATTCACGGTTGGATCTGGATAAGACCGATCATGCCATCATCGCGACGTTGCAGGACGATGGACGGATGAGTGTCGCGCAGCTTGCGCGGGCAGTTGCCCTCTCACCCAGTGCAACCGCGGACCGCTTGCGCCGCCTCACCGACGCTGGTGTCATCACCGGCTACTCCATCACGGTGGACCCCGAAGCGCTCGGCTACACGATCACGGCATTCGTACGGCTCGCCTATCCCTCGGGTAACTACAAGCCGTTCCACGACCTCGTCGACAATCTCCCCGAGATCGTCGAGGCTCACCATGTCACGGGCGCCGACTGCTTCATCATCAAGGTCCTCGCCCGATCGATGCGAGACCTGGAGCGCATCACCGGCAGTCTCGCCACACTCGGCGGTGTGACGACCAATGTCGTCTACTCCAGCCCGGTTCCCTCGCGGCACATCATCCCCGCGTAACGGGCGCCCGGTTCACGGGCCCCGGCGCGTGAATCGCGAACAGGACAAAGGCCCCGCATCCCAGTTTTTCCAGGGAGTCGGGGCCTTCGTGGTGGCGGTGACGGTGGGATTTGAACCCACGGTAGGGGGTTACCCTACACAACTTTTCGAGAGTTGCACCTTCGGCCGCTCGGACACGTCACCGCGGAATAGCTTACGCGACGCGGGGCGAGCGCGCGAATCGAGCGCTGCGGGTCACCAGGCGGCGGCGACCTCGGCGTGCGTGCGCAGGATGCCCTCGGTCGAGCCGGCGGGTGCGCGACCGATGCCGCACTCGGTCGCGACGCCGAACTCGCCCGCGTACGGGGTGGCTGCGGCGATGCGGCGCGCGGCCCCTTCCGCGCCGTCCTCGCGGTGCACGAGCCCGAGATACAGCTCGTTCACGGGGGCGAGGCCGGCGAGCGGTGCGAAGTACGCCGCATCGTCGTGAGCGATCGGCACGGGCAGGTGCAGCCAGGTCAGCGAGCGAGCGGATGCCGCAGCCACGGCGTTCGCGTAGCGCACCAGGTTCGCAGCATCCGTCGGCTCGAAGAAGTGCTTCTCCCCCGCGTCGCCGTAGCAGAGGTGCACGCCCACCTCGACTTCTGCGGGCACGGTGTCGACCAGCGCGGCCAAGCGCTCGACGAGCCCGTCGAACGGGTCGCCGGGCCACCACGCCTCCATCACCGCGCCGTAGCCGGCCGCGCGCTCGATGATGCCCATCTCACTCGCGACGTCCCACTGCACGGCGAGGTCTTCGTGCGGGATCGCGGCGAGGATCTCGTCGAGCTCGCGGAGGATGGCTGCGGTGTGCACGGGTTCGATCGCGGCCCGGTCGTCGCCGTGGAAGAACGAGGAGATCACGGCCAGCGGCGTCGGCAGCGACACCTGGAATCGGATGCCGGCGGGCACAGCCCCCTCGGCGCGGAGGCGCGCGAACACCGCGTACGACTCGATCGCAGCGGCGGTGTAGCCGAGCGGCGGCAGCGCGATGCTTGCCGCATCCACTCCCTCGGCGATGCGCAGGCCACGCGCGTCGATCCCCGCGGGGAACGGGATGGGCTCGTCGCCGATGCGCTCGATGCCGTCGGCCTGGCCGATCACATCGGGCTGGAACATGATCCAGTGGAACCGCTTGCCGACCTCGCCGTCCGGGATGCGGCGGAGCCGATCGCCGAGCAGTTCCGCCGCGGTGCGCATCGTGGTCTCGGCGTCGTCGAAGTTCACACTGCCCACGAGGAGGGCGCCCTGCGGCTGAGTCATGCCCTCAGAATATCGGCGCGCAGGACCGGCGCCCTCGCGCTTTTGCACGGCAGCATCCCTCCACGAGAGCGGGAGATGCGGGTTAGGATTGCCTAAGAACCCGCCGCCTGTGGGGGCAGCGATGACGGGAAGGGTACTCATCATGGGCTTCATCACGTCCGAGGCACTGGCCGAGACGGGCTACGTCGTCCTCGACGACCACACCTCGCCCGCCGATCCGGCCGAATGGCTCGATCTGGAGTACGTCGGTTGGCGCTCCTCGGGCATCACGCGCTTCGCCCCGCTCACCAGCTACGCGGGCGACGTCGACTGCAACGGCTTCTGGAACCACACCCCGCCGCGGGCCGACAAAGACGGCGTCTGGGTCGACTCGCAGGTCGCGATCGCCCCCACGCTCCAGCGCCGGGCACAGGAGCCGGGCTCCGGCATCGGCCGCTGCCGCGTGATCGAGCTGCAGCCCAACGAGTACGCCGACGCGATCTACAACCTGCATCAAGACGACAACAACCGCCTCAACGAAGAGGGCACCGGCTGGGTGGTCCGCGGATTCTTCAACCTCTCCGACGACACCGAGTCGATGCTGATCCTGCGCTCAGACCGCTTCGACCCGGCCACCGAGATTCGCCTGCCGCTGCGCGCGGGCTCGCGCATCATCGTCGACACCCAGCGCTTCTGGCACGCGGTCTGGCACCGCGGCACCGCACCTCGCTACGCCCTCATCACGTCGTGGACGAGCGGACCCGAGCTCGACGCGTACATCGCCGCGAACCACGGCGACCCGCATCCGCCGACCGTCGATCTCGACCCGCAGTTCGTCGACGACGCGCAAGTCGAGCTGCACCGCCGCATCGAGGAGCGCCGCCGTGCCTTCGAGGCGCAGGGCATCGTGATGGAACCGCCCGTCGACATGAGCGTCTGACCGCTCGTGTCCGGAACGCCCGACGCTACCCTCGGCCTATGACCTCCGCCGCCGTGCTCACCGTGTCCGACCGCGGAGCAGCAGGCACCCGCCCCGACACGGCCGGGCCCCTCGCCGTCACCGCACTTCGCGACGCGGGGTTCGACTGCGCCGATCCTGTGATCATCCCCGACGGAGCGGATGCCGTCGAGCAGGCGCTGCGCGGACTCCTCGCCCGCGGCGTGCGGCTCATCGTCACCACCGGCGGCACCGGCATCTCCCCGCGCGACGAGACCCCCGAGGGCACCGCGCGCGTGCTCGATCGACAGCTCCCGGGAATCTCGGAGGAGCTGCGGCGGCAGGGGGCCGCGAAGTTCCCCGCCGCGCTGCTCAGCCGCGGCCTCGCCGGCACCGCGCAGGGCGCGCTGATCGTGAACCTCCCCGGTTCGCCCGGCGGTGTCGCCGACGGCATGCCGGTCATCCTGTCGGTCACCCCGCACGTGATCGCCCAGCTCGACGGAGAGGACCACCGATGACCGTCACCCTGGCCGCGATCAGCGACACCGAACTGTCTCTCGACGCGCACCTCGCCGCTGTCGACGACGACCGCGCGGGCGCGGTCACGACATTCCTCGGACGCGTCCGCGACCACGACCCGGATGCCGCCGGAGAGGTCGTCGCCCTCGAGTACTCCTCGCACCCGGATGCCGAGCGGATCCTCCGCGACCTCGCGGAGAAGGCCGTCGCCACGGGCGTGAGCCGAGAGGCGATCATCGCCGTGAGCCACCGCATCGGTCGACTTCCGGTCGGCTCGGCCGCTGTCGTCGTCGCGGTCGCCGCCGCGCATCGCGACGAGGCCTTCGTGGTGTGCCGCGAGATGATCGAGGCCATCAAGCGCGAGCTCCCGGTCTGGAAGCGTCAGGTCGAGGCCGACGGCACCACGGCGTGGAAGGGCATCGGCGGCTGAACCTCAGCCTCCGGCGAACGGAGGCAGCACGTCGACGGTCCCCACCCCCGCCAGCGCGAAGTCGTCGTCCACCCTGGCGCCGTCGACGAGCAGCGCACAGCGGTCGAGGATCGCTCCGAGCGCCGGATGGGTCTCCACGAGCTCGGCCCGGAGCGCGCCGAGAGTCACGGCATCCGAGGGCTCCGTCGCCCGGCCCGCCGCATCCTCCGCGGCCGCGAAGTAACGCACCGTCGCCATCAGCTCTGCCCCTCCGCGGCATGCGCGTTCGCGAGCTCGACGATCGCGGCCACCGCCGCACGCACGTCGTCGGGCGAGCCACCCGCACGTCCGGCGACCAGGCCGGCGACGAAGGCGCTGAACGGCGCCGCCGGGCGCGCGACCCCGTTCGCGACGTCTCGGGCGAGGTCGAGGATCAGCGCGACCGGCGCATCCTCCTCGCCCAGATCGAATCGTTCGCGCAGCTCGGCCGCCCAGGCGTCGAGCGCCTCCGGAGGAAGGGTGCGACTGTTCTCGGTCATGGCGTCTCCTCGAGTTCCTTTCGCGCGCGAGCCAGATTGGCGGGCGAGTCGATGTCGGCGGTGATCCCCTCCTGGTCGACGACCCACTCGATGGCGAGATCGCCGAGGAGGGCGCGGACCGAGGCATTCCTGTCGGTCTCCATCGCGTCGAGCGCGCGACGGACCGATTCCGTGCGATACATCCCGGCCAGCCACTGCGGCTGCCCGTCCGCAGAGAACACGACTCCGTCGACGGATGCCGCTGCCGCCGCGTCATCGGCGCGGTGAGAGAGCAATCCGTGCACGACCGCATCCGGTCGGGCGAGATCACCGGCGAGGATCAGCACCCGATCGGCCGGCATCCGCGCGAGTCCCGCAGCGATCCCCGCCACCGGACCGCCCAGCGGCGGCTCCTCCCGCGTCCAGACCACGTCGGCCGACTCCTCGAGCACCAGACCGACCGCCACGATCGGGCCCACGCCGGCATCGACCAGTGCGTCGACGGTGCGCGCCAGCAGCGATCGCCCCTCCAGCACGAGGAGCGGCTTCGCGATGCCGCCCATCCGACGGCCCTCACCGCCGACGAGCAGCACGGCGCCGACCTCGGCGTGCGACGAGGTGGTCACTCCCCCGGCCTCCGCCAGGAACCGCTGCGCCCACCCTCCTTGGCGACGATGCGCACGTTCTCGATCGTCACCGCGCGGTCCACACCCTTGATCATGTCGACGACGGCGAGCGCGGCGACCGAGACGGCGGTGAGTGCCTCCATCTCGACCCCGGTGCGATCGGCCGTGCGCACGGTGGCGCTGATCCGGATCCCGGTGTCTTCGATGTCGAGGTCGACGACCGCGCCGTGCACGCCGATGACGTGCGCGAGCGGCAACAGCTCCGGCGTGCGCTTCGCCGCCTGGATGCCGGCGATGCGGGCCACTGCGAGCACATCACCCTTGGGCACCGTGCCGTCACGGAGCAGTGCCACCGTCTCCGGCTCGCAGCGCACGAAGCCCGCGGCGGTCGCGGCCCGCACGGTCGGCTGCTTCTCGGTCACATCGACCATGCGCGCGTGGCCGGCCGAATCCAGGTGAGTGAAGGTCATGACAGCTCCAGCACGTCGATGAGGTCGCCGGCCTCGACCTGGTCGGTCTCGGCGGCGACGATGGCATAGGCGGTGGCGACCCCGAGGCCGACCGCGAGGTGAGAGCCGGAGCCGCCGCGGGTCGCCGGGTGCACCCGGCCGTCGGCGTCGATCACGGCGGGCAGATACTGGCGTCGACCCGGAGGGGTGCGCCACTCGGCCCCGGCGGCGAGACGCCGGAGCGGGCGATGGATGTCGTGCCGGCCCTGCATACGCAGCAGCGCGGGACGCACCAGCACCTCGAACGAGACGGCCACGCTCACCGGATTGCCGGGCAGCCCGAACAGCAGCATGCCGGCGTCCGTCGCCCCGAACCCCTGGGGCTTGCCCGGCTGCATCGCGACCTTGACGAACTCCATCGCGTCGCTCAGACCCTGCCGCACCGGCTCGTATGCGCCGGCGCTCACGCCCCCGGAGAAGATCACGGCATCGAGCCCGAGCGCGGTCGCACGCGCCACAGCGTCGGCCGGGCCGGCACCATCGTCACCGACGACCTCCCGGAACACGACCTCGGCCCCGGCCTCGGCCACGAGCCCGGCGAGCAGCAGCCCGTTCGATTCCGGAATATGCCCCCGGGACAGCGCCTCCCCCGGCGGGACGAGCTCGGCGCCGGTCGAGACGATGGCCACCCGCGGCCGCGGGGCGACGGCGACCCGAGCGATGCCGACGGATGCCAGTGCGGCCAGCTGCCGGGCGCCGAGCAGCGTGCCCGGTTCGAGAACGACGGCGCCCACAGCGGCATCCGCCCCCGCCCGACGCACATGCGCGCCCTCCGCCGCCGGTGCGCGAACCACCCGGATATCCCCCAGGGAATCGGCGAGGCCACCGGCGGTGTCTTCGAAAGGCACGATCGTGTCGGCCGCAGCCGGCACCGGGGCGCCGGTCATGATGCGGGCGGCCGTGCCCCGAGCGAGTGGTGGATCCTCCGCGCTGCCCGCCGGCACGTCCGCGACGACCTGCAGCGCCGCCGGATGCTCGTCGGATGCCGTGGCGACGTCGGCGAAGCGCACCGCGAAGCCGTCCATCGCGGAGTTGTCGAACACAGGAACCGGGTTCTGCGCGCGAGCCGGCTCCGCCAGCGTGAAGCCGATCGCCTCGTCCAGAGTCCTCGTGACCGCCGGACGGGGCCGCACGGCGGCAAGCACGACGGCGAGCTGCTCTTCGACGGTGCGCATGCCGCTCATCGCGCGCTCCAGGCGTCCATGCCGCCGGTCAGCACCACGGCATCGGCCCCGGCGCTCCGCAGCGCGGCCGCCGCGCGCACCGCCCGCACCCCGCGTTGACACACCACCACGACCCGGCCCTCTGCGGCGAATGCGTCAGGGCGACCGAGTACTTCCGCCAGTGGCGCGTGCCGGGAGCCGGGGATCGCCCCGAAGGCGACCTCATCCGCCTCGCGCACATCGAGCACGAACGCCCCGGCGGCGATCTCGTCATCGAGTGCACCCGCGGTGATGTGAGGTACCGCCGGGCGCGCGGGAACCGAAGTAGCCGCGGCGCTCGTCTCCGCGCGCCCCCGCAGCGGAACCTCGCTCATCCGCCCCCGCAGCGCGTCGATCAGCAGCACCCGGCCGAACAGCGGCTCCCCGATGCCGGCGATGAGCTTGATGGCCTCCATCGCGAGCACCGATCCGACCTGGAGGCAGAGCGCCCCGAGCACTCCCACCGCCGCGCAGCTCGGCAGCTCGCCGACCCCCTCGGGCGGATACAGATCGCTCAACACGACGGGCCGCACTCCGGCGGGTGGTGCCGACCAGAACACCGTCACCTGCGCAGCGAACTCCTGCACCACGCCCCACACGAGCGGCACCCCGAGCCGCTCGCAGGCCGCAGCCACCAGCGTGCGGGTCTCGAACGTGTCGGACCCGTCGATCACGAGGTCGGCCCCGGACAGCAGCGCCTCGGCGTTGGTCGCGGTGAGTCGTTCGCGTACGGGCAGCACAGTCGTCTCGGGTGCGAGGTCGGCCGCGACGCGCACCGCGCTGTCGACCTTGGGCGCATCGACATCGGCCAGGCGGTGCAGCACCTGACGCTGCAGGTTCGACAGCTCGACCACGTCATCGTCGATGACCGTGAGGGTGCCGACGCCGGCTGCGGCGAGCGCGAGCACGACAGGGGATCCGAGCCCGCCCACACCGACGACGGCGATGTGAGCCGCGCGCAGCCGTCGCTGCCCGAGTTCCCCCAGATCGGCGAGGACGAGGTGCCGCGCGGTCCGCTGGGCTTCGGCGGCGCTGAGTGCTGCGACGGGCTCGACGAGCGGAGGCAGCGGCATGCGCTCAGGCTACCCCGGGACGCGTGGTGCCAGGCCCTTCGAGCGCCGGAGAAATAGTCCGCCGAAGGACCGATAGCGCGAGAAATCTCCGCGGATGCGGAATATGCACGGTAGAGGGCCTGGATCTGCGGAACTCGCGCATCTAGGCTCGGCCTGTGACCACCTATCGCATCGCCGAAGCCGCACGGCTGCTCGGCGTGAGTGACGACACGGTGCGGCGGTGGATCGACCAGGACGCATTGCCGGTCACCGCCGACAGTCCCGCCCGCATCCCCGGTGAGGCCCTCGCCCAGCACGCGGTCGCCCTCGCCGCGGCCCCGCCCACTCCGGGCGATGTGCTCTCCAGCGCGCGCAACCGCTTCACGGGACTCGTCACCCGCGTGCAGATCGACGGCGTCATGGCGCAGGTCGACATCCAGGCGGGTCCGCATCGATTCGTATCGCTGCTCTCGGCCGAGGCCGTGCGAGAGCTCGATCTGCAGCCGGGATCGCTCGCCGTCGCGGTGATCAAGGCCACCACCGTGATCGTGGAGACGCCGCGGTGAACCACCGGCTCCTCACTGGGTCGGCAGCGCTGGTCCTCGCCCTGCTGCTGGGCGGCTGCTCTGCCGCCTCCTCCGCCGATCCGTCACCCTCTGCCGCCGATGGCGAGCTCACCGGCGAGGTGACCGTCTTCGCCGCGGCCTCCTTGAGCCCGGTCTTCGACGAGATCGCGGCGGCGTTCACCGCGGAGCATCCGGCGGTCGAGTTCGCACCGATCGTCTACGACGGGTCGAGCGTGCTCGTGACGCAGCTCACCGAGGGCGCACAGGCCGACGTGCTCGCCACGGCCGACGAGCGCACGATGCAGACGCTCGTCGACACCGGACTCGCCGAAGACCCGGAGTCGTTCGCGACGAACACCCTCGTGGTCGCGGTGCCCGCAGGAAACCCCGCCGGCATCACCTCACTCGCCGACCTCGCGGAAGCGACCACCGTGCTGTGCGCGCCCGAGGTGCCCTGCGGAGCGGCGTCGCAGACGCTCCTCCGCACCGCCAGCGTCTCGGTCACGGCGGCGAGCCTCGAGCAGAACGTCTCCGCGGTCCTGCAGAAGATCGTCGCCGGCGAAGCGGACGCCGGTCTGGTCTACGCGACCGACGTGGTGGGCGAAGACGTCGAGAGCTTCGCGCCGGAGGGCAGCGACGAGGTCGTGAACCGCTACCCGATCGTCGCACTCGACGGCGCCACGGATGCCGGAAGAGCATTCACTGAGTTCGTGCGGGGTCCGGTCGGCCGCCAGATCCTCGCCGACCACGGCTTCGGTACGCCGTGATCGGGGATCGGCCCGCGAGGCGGAGCATGACGAGGACGAGCACGACGAGGATGCGACGGGTCGACACGGGAGCGGCACCCCCCTTCCTCCTCGTCGCGCCCGCCGTGCTCGGCATCCTCCTGCTCGCGCTGCCGCTGGTCGCCCTGCTCACGCGCGCATCCTGGTCGACCTTCTGGACCGACATCACCTCGACGGTGGCACTGGATGCCCTCCGCCTCTCACTCACCACCGGACTCGCCGCCACCGCGCTGTGCATCGTGCTCGGCCTGCCGCTCGCCCTTCTCATCGCCCGCTCGGGGCCGCGCACCGCCGCCCTGCTGCGGGCTCTCGTCGCGGTGCCGCTCGTGCTCCCGCCGATGGTGGGCGGGGTGGCTCTGCTGTTCCTCCTCGGCCGCTCCAGTCCGCTCGGGGGCCTCATCGCCGCGTGGTTCGGCACCGGCATCCCGTTCACGCCGGCGGCCGTGGTGCTCGCGCAGGCGTTCGTGGCGCTGCCGTTCCTGGTGCTCGCGGTCGAGGGGACGATCCGCAGCACGGGGAGCCGATACGAGCGCACGGCTGCCACGCTCGGGGCCTCGCCGAGCACGGTGCTGTGGCGGGTGACGCTGCCCCTCGCCGCGCCCGGCATCGTGGTCGGGGTGATCCTCTGCTTCGCCCGCGCCATCGGCGAGTTCGGGGCCACGGCCCTGTTCGCCGGCAACGCCCCCGGAGTGACGCAGACGATGCCGCTCGCGATCTATACCGCCTTCAACGGCGCCGGTGCGGGCCGCGAGACGGCGGTGGCCCTGTCGATCCTGCTGCTGGGGACTGCCGTCGCCGTGCTGCTGCTCGTGCGGGCGTGGCGGCCGGGGGCCCTCCGATGACCGGCGACGTCGGCTCCGAGGCCGCATCCCTCGACGCTCACGTCGTCGTGCGACATGCGGGGCTCGATGCCGCACTCCGCGTCGCCGCGGGCGAGTTCGTCGCGATCATGGGCCCGAGCGGTGCCGGCAAGACCTCTCTCCTCGAGGCGATCGCGGGACTCGTGCGGCTCGACGCGGGGCACGTCGACCTCGACGGGCTCCGCCTCTCCGGGCCGCGGCAGCACACGCCGCCGTCGCGCCGCGCGATCGGCCTGCTCGGGCAGGACGCCCTGCTGTTTCCGCACATGACCGCTGCGCAGAACATCGCCTTCGCCGCCCGGGCCGCCGGACGCACCCGAGAGGAGTCCACCCGGCGCGCCACCGAGTGGCTGGGCCGCATCGGCCTCGCCGGGTATGGCGATCGGCGGCCCGATGAGCTCTCCGGCGGGCAGCGCCAGCGCATCGCCCTCGCGCGAGCCCTCGCCGCCTCGCCGCGACTGCTGCTGCTCGATGAGCCGTTCACCTCGCTCGACGTCGAGGCCGCGGCCCAGCTGCGCGAGGTCGTGCGCGAACAGCGCGGAGCCACCACGACGATCCTCGTCTCGCACGGCATCCTCGACGCCCAGGCTCTCGCGGAGCGGCTGGTGATCGTGCAGGCCGGGCGCATCGTTCAGGATGCCGCCGTCGCTGAAGTGCTCACCTCCCCGGCGACCCCTTTCGCCGCGGCCGTCGCCGATTCGGCACGCTGAGCGTCCGGCCGATCCGGGCTCCCCCTCAGGCGATCAGCCGCCGATCGCGTTCATCCCGCGTGCGGGCTGCAGGAATGAGGGGTCGTTGATGGCGTGACCGGGCAGCTTCGCCCACACGCATCCGCGGAGCACGGCATCGATCGCCGCATCGGAGTCGCCGTCCGAGAGTCGATCCCCACGCAGCACCGGGAGGAGGTCGAACTCATCGGCGGAGAACAGGCAGTTGCGCAACTGTCCGTCGGCCGTGAGCCGCAGGCGGTCGCAGTCTCCGCAGAACGGAGCGGTGACCGACGCGATCACGCCGACCGTGTGCTCGCCGTCCAGCAGCCACCGCTCGGCCGGCGCACCCCCTCGGCCCGGCATCTCGGACAGCTGCCACCGCTGCGCGAGCGCGGCGAGGATCTCGTCTCGCGTCACCATCGTGCCGCGATCCCACTCATGCCCCGCGTCGAGTGGCATCTGCTCGATGAAGCGCATCTCGGCACCGTGCGCGATCGCGAAGTCGACCAGGTCGCAGAGCTCGTCGTCGTTCACACCGCGCATGGCGACCGCGTTCAACTTGAGAGGGCGCAGGTCCGATGCGGCGGCCGCTTCGATGCCGCGGCGCACATCCTCGAATCGATCTCGTCGGGTCAGTGCGGCGAACCGCTCCGGCCGCACGGTGTCGATCGAGATGTTGAGGCGGTGCAGCCCCGCCGCGACCAGGTCGTCCAGCGCGTCGTCGAGACGGATGCCGTTCGTCGTCATCGCCACCTGCACCGGCCCGTCGATCGACTCGATCGCGCTGAGGCGTCGCACGACCTCGACGATGTCGCGTCGAAGCAACGGCTCCCCACCCGTGAGGCGGAACGTGGTGATACCGGCAGCGGCGGCGACGCGGGCGACCTGCACGATCTCGTCGACCGAGAGGATCGACTCCCGTGCGAGCCATTCGTTCCCCTGCTCGGGCATGCAGTACGTGCAGCGCAACGAACAGCGATCGGTGAGCGAGATCCGGAGGTCGCGGTGGACGCGGCCATGCGTGTCGACCAGAGGGCCATCCGCGCGCATCTCGGGCGCGACGGGAACGCGACGGCCGATCTGCACCGGGATCGCGCTCATGCCGGCTCCTTTCCTGGATGGACTGATCGTGTTCCGAGAGTACGCCGACTCATCCGGCGAGTTCCCCGGACTCGAGCCGGCCCGCGAGCTGCGGCGAGTGCGTGTGCAGCATCCGCCACACCGTCAGGTGCATCCACACCGCGCATGCCGCGGTCAGGACGAAGAGGATGGCGAAGGTGCTGGTCGGAAGCCCCGTCAGGGCCAGCGTGTAGGCGAAGACCGGCGGAAGGACGAACCCGCCGAGCCCACCGAGCATGCCCACGAGCCCGCCGACGGAGCCGACATCGGCGGGGAAGTAGTCGGGAATGTGTTTGTACACGGCGGCCTTGCCCACTCCCATCGCACACCCGAGCACGAAGACCAACGACGCGAAGGCCGCAAGCGGCATCGTGAACGGCAGCGCCGTCGCCGACCCGTCGACGGTCTGCACGACCAGGTGCCCCGAGGGCAGCGACAAGAAGAAGAGCACCGCCAGCATCACGGTGAACGTCGCGTACATGACCCGCCGCGCCCCGAAGCGATCGGAGAACCAGCCGCCCAGCGGACGAAGCAAGGATGCCGGGAAGATGAAGCTCGCCGTCAGGAGTGCCGCCACCGCCAGATCTAGCCCGTAGTTGTCGACGTAGTACAGCGGAAGCCAGGCCGACAGCGCGACGTACGCGCCGAAGACGACCACGTAGTACATGCTGAAGCGCCAGACCCGCAGATGCTTCAGCGGTCGCAGCTGCGAGCACAGCGACCGCCCCTGTCCGGGGAGCAGATCGGGCCGAGGAGCGAGGAGCCACACCAGCACCGCCATGATGACCAGGAGCACGGCGTACAGCACGGGCACGAGTCGCCACCCGCCCACGATCCAGCCGAGGTAGGTGGAGCCGGCCGTCGCCGCGATGAGGGCCGGTCCGATGAGCTTCGTCACCGAGGCGCCGACGTTGCCCGCACCGAACACGCCGAGGGCGAAGCCCTTTCGCGCATCGGGCCACCAGGCGTTGTTCCACGAGACGCCGGCGCTGAACGAGTTCCCCGCGATGCCGACGAAGAACGCGAGCACGAGGAGCACCCCGTAGTCGTGCGCGAAGGAGACGAGGAACGTCGGCACCGCGGCCATCAGCAGCATGACGGCGAAGACGCGGCGCCCACCGAACCGGTCGGTGATGATGCCGGCCGGCAACCGCCAGATCGAGCCGTTGAGCACCGCTACCGCGGTGAGCCAGGAGAGCTGCACATCGGACAGCCCGAACTCGTCTCGGATCGGGATGCCGAGGATGCCGAACATCAGCCAGACGGCGAACATCAGCGTGAAGGCGATGGTGGAGAGCGTCAGGACGCTCACAGCACCCGGACGCGGGGTGACAGACACAGCGGTGATCCCTTCCGAGGCCTAGAGCTTGCGGAGCTTGTCGGGATCCGGCGCCTGCACGGGGTCCCAGCCGCGGCGCACCTGCCGCGCACCGCGCTGATCGTCGCGGGACCGGTACACGATGTAGGGGCGGAACAGGTACCCGACCGGCGCCGAGAACACGTGCACGAGACGCGTGAACGGCCAGAGAGCGAAGAGCGCGAAAGCCGTGACGACGTGGATCTGGAAGAGCAGCGGCACGTCGGCCATGAGTTCCGGCTGAGGCTGGAAGAAGAGGACCGACCGGATCCAGGGCGAGATCGTCTCGCGATAGTGGAAGCCGGAGCCGAACACCTGGAACACCACCGTCGCGAGGGTGCCGAAGCCGAGCGTCGCCCCGAGGAACACGTACATCACCTTGTCCATCGCCGTGGTGGCGAGGAAGACGGGCCCGACGGTCCGCCGTCGGTAGATGAGGATCGCGAGGCCGGCGAGCGTCAGGATCGCGGCGATCGTTCCGAGCGACGTCGCGCCGAAGTGGTAGATCTCCTCGGAGATGCCGATCGCGTAGAGCCATTCGCGCGGGACGAGAAGCCCGACGACGTGTCCCGCTATGACCATGAGGATGCCCAGGTGGAACATCGGAGATCCCCAGCGGAGAAGCCGGTTCTCGTAGGTCTGGCTCGAACGCGTGGTCCACCCGAACTTGTCGTACCGGTAGCGCCAGATGTGTCCGACGATGAAGACGGCGATCGCCGCGTACGGGACCGCCACCCAGAGGATGAAGCCGACCGCGTTCATGACTCTCCTCGCTGCGGCACCGGCGCGAAGGGTGCGAGATTGCCGAGGAAGCTCAGCCCGACGGTCTCGGTGGGAGGCCCCTCGCTCACGAGCGCGAGGAATCGTTCCCGGGTGCGGGCGTCGACGGGAGGAAGCGAGAGCGTGATCGCACGCACCACCGCGGCCCACGCGCTGTCCATCGCCTCGAGGGCGGCCCGCAGCACTTCGATCCCCTCCCGGTGCGAGGCGATCAGCGCCTCCGCGATCGGTGAGTCGCTCAGGGCCGAGAACTCCAGCACGGCCGGCAGATAGTCCGGCAGCTCCTGCGCGTCGAATTCCCACCCCGCCGCACGGTAGGCCTCGAGGAAGGTCACGAGTGCCGTCCCCCGCTTGCGGGTGTCCCCCGTGGCGTAGTAGCTCAGGTAGAGGCTGCACTTGCGTTTGAGGTCGAACGTGACGACATACCGTCGCTGCCACTCGGTCGTCCCCGCGGTCGTCGCGGCCGCGATGAATCCCGTCAGCGCTTCCGCGATCGGTGTGGGCAGAGCGGCCGCACGCTCCTGCAGGAGCGGGAGCCGGGCGAACCAGGCATCGTCGGGGTAGTCGAGCAGCAGCGATGCGATCATGTGCGCGGCTGCGCGCCGGTCGGCGGAGAGCACCAACGGATCGAGTTCCGTCGGCAGCTCACGTCGCGGAGTCACCCGCGGCAGGATCGTGCTCATGAATCGTCCCCCTGGGGATCTCTCGGGCCCGTCGTCCGCACCGGCCCCGTCGATTCCGGCGGGAACAGCCCATCCGTTCCGCCGTTACCGTCCCAGTTGAGGAGGTTGACGCGGCCGGGCGTCGACGGTCGGTCCGCACTCTGCCGGTCGGCCAGCATGTGGAAGTTCTCCACGGCGACCGGAACGGATTGCCCGCTGGAGAGTCCGAACGGCCCCGCCCCGCCCATGCCGGGGCCGCCGTCGAAGTCGAGCGAGCACGCCATCTCCTCCAGCGAGTGCGCCTGCTCCGCATGGGCCGAGGGGATGACGTATCGATCCTCGTACTTCGCGATCGCCAGCAGGCGGTACATGGCCTCGACCTCTTCGCCCGTCATGCCGACCGCCTTGGCGATGCGCTCGTCGCGCACATCGTCGATGCTGACCCCGCGCATGTAGGACCGCATCGCCGCGAGCCGCCGGAGCGCATGCTCGACCGGCCCTCTCTCCCCCGCGCTGAAGAGCTCGGCGAGGTAGCCGAGCGGGATCCGGAGCTTGTCGATCGCCGCGAACAGGGTGCGCGCGTCTTCACCGTCGTTGCCGGAACCCGAGATCACGTCCACGACGGGCGAGAGCGGCGGGATGTACCAGACCATCGGCATCGCGCGGTACTCGGGGTGCAGCGGCAGCGCCACCTCGTACTCCTGGATCAGCCGCCAGATCGGACTGCGCTGGGCCGCCTCGATCCAGTCCTCCTGGATGCCGTCTCGCCGCGCCTGCTCGATCACGGCCGGATCGTTCGGATCGAGAAGGATGCTGCGCTGCGCGGCGAGGAGCGCCTTGTCGTCCTCCACGCTCGCCGCCTCCGCCACACGGTCGGCGTCGTAGAGCACCAAGCCGAGGTAACGAAGCCGTCCCACGCAGGTCTCGGAGCACACGGTGGGCAATCCGACCTCGATGCGCGGATAGCACATCGTGCATTTCTCGGCCTTGCCCGTCTTGTGGTTGAAGTAGACCTTCTTATACGGGCAACCGGACACGCACATCCGCCATCCGCGGCACTGGTCCTGATCGACGAGGACGATCCCGTCTTCCGCACGCTTGTACATCGCGCCCGAGGGGCAGGAGGCGACGCACGACGGGTTGAGGCAGTGCTCGCAGATACGCGGCAGGTAGAACATGAACGCCTTGGAGAACTCCGCCTCGACCTGCTCGCTCATCTTCTGGAGGATCGGGTCGTCCTGCATGGTCTCCATCGAGCCACCGAGGTCGTCGTCCCAGTTCGCCGACCACGAGATCTTCATGTTCTCGCCGGTGAGAAGGCTCTTCGGCCGAGCGACCGGCACCTGCGCACCCTTCGGCGCGTTGATCAGCATGTCGTAGTCGTAGGTCCACGGCTCGTAGTAGTCGTGGATCTCGGGGAGCTTCGGGTTGGAGAAGATGCGAGCCAGTTTCGCCAGACGACCGCCGCTGCGCAGCTTGAGGCGCCCCCGCTTCGTGCGCGTCCAGCCGCCGCCCCAGCGCTCCTGGTCCTCATAACTGCGCGGATAGCCGACGCCCGGACGGGTCTCGACGTTGTTGAACCAGACGTATTCCACACCGGTGCGATTGGTCCAGGCCTGCTTGCACGTGACCGAGCAGGTGTGACATCCGATGCACTTGTCGAGGTTCATCACCATCGACATCTGCGCCATGACCTTCATCAGTACTCGACCTCCTGGTCACGACGGCGGATCGTCGTGATCTCGTCTCGCTGGTTCCCCGTCGGGCCGAGGTAGTTGAACGCCCAGGCCAACTGCGCGTAGCCCCCGATCAGATGGCTGGGCTTGAGCAGAATTCGCGTGAGGGAGTTGTGGATCCCTCCGCGCTGGCCGCTCGTCTCGGCGATCGGCACATCCACCGTGCGGTCCTTCGCGTGGTACATGTACACCGTGCCCTCCGGCATCCGGTGCGAGACGTTCGCCCGCGCGACGACAACGCCGTTGCGGTTGTACGACTCGATCCAGTCGTTGTCGCGCACGCCGATCTTGTCGGCATCCTGCGGACTCATCCAGATGGTGGGTCCGCCCCGCGACAGCGACAGCATGAAGAGGTTGTCCTGGTACTCCGAGTGGATGGACCACTTCGAGTGCGGGGTCAGATACCGCACCGCGACCTCGGCCTGGCCCGTCGCACCTCGTTGGGTGCTGCGCCCGGTCGCGCCGACCTTCGGATCGTCGAACAGCCGGTGCATGTCCAGCGGAGGACGGAACGTCGGCAGGTTCTCTCCGAGCTCCTCCATCCAGTCATGGTCGAGATAGAAGTGCTGACGCCCCGTCAGGGTGTGCCACGGCTTCAGATGCTCGACGTTGATCGCGAATGCCGTGTAGCGCCGCCCGCCGTGCTCCGATCCGGACCACTCCGGCGAGGTGATCACGCTCCGTGGCTGCACCTGCACGTCGGCGAAGGTGATGCGCTTGCCCTCTTCTTCTTCGGCGAGGAAGGCCATCTGCTGACCGGTGCGCTTCTCGAGCTCGCGGAACCCCTGCACCGCCAGCCGTCCGTTGCTTGTTCCGGAGAACGCCAGGATCATCTCGCAGACGCGCTTGTCCGTGTCGAGCCGCACGCGGCCGGCCGCCGGCCCGGACGGGAACACCCCGTTGGACTGTGCCAGCGACGCGATCTCCTTGTCGGGCCGATAGGTGATCGCCTTCGTCGTCATGCCCAGCTTCGCCGTGAGCGGTCCGAGCGACTTCCAGCGCGCCGCGAGGGCGGGGTAGTCGCGTTCGACGGGGATGAGCTTCGTCATCGTCACCCCCGGCACGAGTGGGGCGTCCGTCGGGACCACACCGTGCGAGTACGCCATCACGTCGGGGGTGTCGTGCTGCAGCGGGGAGGCGACGATGTCGCGCCGCACACCCAGATGCCCCTCACAGAGCTCACTGAATCGCTCGGCGAGCTCGCCGAACAGGTCGTAGTCCGTCTTCGTCTGCCACGGCGGGTTGATGGCCGGGTTGAACGAGTGCAGGAACGGGTGCATGTCGGTCGACGACAGGTCGTACTTCTCATACCAGGTCGCCGCGGGGAAGACGAGGTCGGAGAACAGCGTCGTCGAGGTCATGCGGAAGTCGGCCGTCATGAGCAGATCGAGCTTGCCGACCGGTGCGTCCTCCCGCCACACGATGTCGCGCGGACGCGAGCCTTCCTCGGTCTCGGAGGCGCGGATGGCCGAGTCCGTCCCGAGCAGGTGCTTGAGGAAGTACTCGTTCCCCTTGCCCGATGAACCGAGGATGTTCGCGCGCCACACCGTCACGACCCGGGGGAAGTTCTCCGGTGCATCGGGGTCTTCGACCGCGTAGTGCAAGGATCCGTCGGTGAGCGAGTCGACGATGTGCTGCGCGGGCTCCTTGCCCGCGGCCTCGGCCTCGTCGCACAGGTCGAGCGGGTTGCGGGAGAAGGTCGGGTAGCTCGGCATCCATCCGCGCTTGACCGACTCGACCAGGCAGTCGGCGGTCGTGCGGCCGGCGAAAGCCCCGCGGGCGAGCGGCGAGGAGAGCTGATCCGCGGGCAGTCCGTCGTAGCGCCACTGATCGGTCGCCAGGTACCAGAAGGCCGTGCCGATCATCTGACGCGGCGGACGGTTCCAGTCACCGGCGGTCGCGTACTGCGAGTACCCCGTGATCGGCCGCACCTTCTCCTGACCGACGTAGTGCGCCCATCCCCCGCCGTTGACACCCTGACAGCCCGTCATCGTCGTCAGCGCCAGGAACGTGCGGTAGATCGTGTCGGAGTGGAACCAGTGGTTCGTCCCGGCACCCATCAGGATCATGGATCGGCCGCCGGAGCGCTCGGCGTTGTCGGCGAATTCCCGACCGATGCGCATCGCCTGCTCGGCGGGCACCGCGGTGATCTCCTCCTGCCATGCCGGCGTACCCGGCGACGTCGGGTCGTCGTAGCCCGTGGGCCACTGGCCGGGGATGCCTTCGCGACCGACACCGTACTGCGCGAGCATGAGGTCGAACACGGTCGTCACGAGCGTGCCGGCGACTTCGCGGGTCGGCACGCCCCGGACCACGACGCCGGAACCGCCGGCGTGCTCGGCGCCGGCCTCGGGCGGGAGGTCGAACCGAGGAAGGGCGACCTCGGCGGCCGCTCCATCCCACGACGCGAGGTCGGCGATGGAGAGCGGAGGTTCGACGCCCTCGAGGTCGAGGTTCCACTTGCCCTCGTCCTCGGGCGTGAACCGGTGTCCGAGCGACCCGTTCGGCACGACGGCGTCGCCGTGCTCGTCGAGGAGCACGGTCTTGAAGTCCGCGCGAACGGCGGCGGCTTCCGCGCCACCCAGGTCGCTCGCGGTCAGGAACTTGCCCGCGACGAGACGGTCGCCGTGGCGCTCGAGCGTCACCAGATACGGAGCATCCGTGAACCGGCGCATGTAGTCCTCGAAGCGTTCGGTGCGCTTCTGCACGAAGTGCTCGGTCAGGATGACATGCCCCATCGCGAGCGCCAATGCCGCATCCGTGCCGGGGTGCGGAGCGACCCACTCGTCGGCGAACTTGGTGTTGTCGGTGTAGTCGGGCGAGACGGTGACGACCTTCTGGCCGCGGTAGCGGGCCTCGGCCATGAAGTGCGCATCCGGCGTTCGCGTGACCGGCACGTTCGAACCCCACATGATCAGGTAGCCCGCGTTCCACCAGTCGGCGGACTCGGGCACGTCGGTCTGGTCGCCGAAGACCTGGGGGCTCGCGACGGGCAGATCCGCGTACCAGTCGTAGAACGAGAGGATGGACCCGCCGAGCAGATTGAGGAAACGGGCTCCGGCGCCGTGCGACACCATCGACATCGCCGGAATCGGCGAGAAACCCGCGACCCGGTCGGGGCCGTAGGTCTTGACGGTGTGCACATGGGCCGCCGCCGCGATCTCGAGCGCCTCGTCCCAGGTGGTGCGCACCAGTCCGCCCTTGCCGCGCGCGCTCTTGTACGAGCGCGCGGCTTCGGGGTCTTCGACGATCGACGCCCACGCCGTCACGGGGTCGCCGTGCTGCGCCTTCGCCGCCCGATACAGTTCGGCGAGCGTGTCGCGGATGTAGGGATAGCGCACGCGGGTCGGCGAGTAGGTGTACCAGCTGAAGGCCGCGCCGCGCGGACAGCCCCGCGGCTCGTACTCCGGCGAATCGGGGCCGACCGAGGGGTAGTCGGTCTGCTGCGCCTCCCACGTGATGATGCCGTCTTTGACGTACACCTTCCACGAGCAGGAGCCGGTGCAGTTGACACCGTGGGTGGAGCGGACCACCTTGTCGTGCGCCCACCGGTCGCGGTAGAACACGTCGCCGGAGCGGCCGCCCTCGAGGAAGAGCGACCGGAGGTCTTGCGAGACCTCGCCGCGTCGGAGGAAGCGCCCCATGCCGAGCAGCGCGTCGGCGAGGGGACCATCGGTGGCCGGATGGATGTCATGCGTGGTCGGTGTCATGGCGCAACTCTCAGATCGTGCGGTCAGCTCTTGGCGGGCGCGCCCGGACGCGCGTAGTAGTACCAGGTCAGCGCCGTGCAGAACAGGCACCAGACCCCGCAGATCACGAAGAACGCGAACGGGGCGACGGCCGACAAGGACATCCCGACGATGAACGGTCCGAACGCCGCCACCGCCGAGGTGAAGCCCACGACGCCGCCCGCCTGGCGCTTCGGGAACAGCATCGGCATCTGCTTGAACGTGCCCGCATTGCCCAGGCCGGCGAAGAAGAAGATCGTGATCATTCCGGCCATGAATCCCCAGAACCCGTTCACGTCCGTCGGCGCGAGGAAGAACAGCGTGATGATGGTCCCGGCGGTCATGCCGATGCCCGAGATGAACGTGAACGGCGCCCCGCCGAATCGGTCGCACAGTGGGCCGGCGACCGCGCGCACGAGGGCCCCGAGTGCCGGACCGATCCACATGTAGGCGAGCGGATCGGGGGCGTTCTCGAACCCGCCGTAGACGTTGACGATGATGAGCCCCATCTGCGCCGCGAGCCCCGCATAGGCACCGAAGGTCATCATGTAGATCGCGGTCATGATCCACGTGTGCTTCAGGCGGAAGATGTCGAGCTGCTCCCGGAAGTTCGCCTGCACGGGGACGCGCCGGAGGAAGACGAAGGCGAGGATGCTCGCCAGCACCGCCCACGGGATCAGGACGAGACCGCCGTTGTGCAGCCACATGTTCGCGCCGCCGTCGACCGTCGACTGCGGGTCGAGGAACCAGGTGCCGAGGAGCCCGAAACCGATCACCCACGGCACCAGCACCTGGACGACGCCGATGCCGAAGTTGCCGATGCCGGCCTGAAGACCGAGCGCCGTGCCCTGCATCCGCTTCGGGAAGAAGTAGCTGGTCGACGGCATGTAGCCCGAGAAGACGCCGCCGCCGATCCCCGCTGCGAAGGCCAATGCCAGGAGCACGGCATAGGGAGTCGACGTGTCGCGCACCGCGAGCGTCCACCCGAGCATGGGGAGGGCGAGAAGGAGCGAGCTCCATCCCACGAGCGCCCTGGTGCCCACGATGGGCGGGAGGAACATGAAAGCGAAGCGGAGGAGACCGCCGGCCAGACCGGGGATCGCCGCCAGCCAGTAGAGCTGCCCCTGGTCGAGGTCGAAGCCGATGGCGTTCAGCCGCGGGGCGATCGCGCTGACCAGGTACCAGGTCGCGAAGCCGAGCAACAGCGAGTAGGTCGTGATCCAGAGGGTGCGCCAGGCGAGGGATCTGTCCCACGTGGCGTCGTCTTCCGGATTCCAGTTGGACAGGTCCTTCGCGAGTGCTTCCCCGGATTTCACGTGCACGATCCCTTCAGAACACGCATGTAACGTGTTACATCCAGTATCGCGGATGGCGTCGGATCAGGTCGCGGACCGAACCGTTTTAATTCGGGGTCTCGTCACGCCGAGACGACCCGCATCGGTCGTCACGTCGGCGTCTCGACTCAGACCGTGCGGCCGCCGTCGAGGCGCACCACGCGGTCGACCGTTCCTGCGGGCGGGGCCACGTGCGAGATCAACAGCACCGACTGCTCCCCCGCCGCCTCGAGCAGGTCGCGCAGCAGCGCATCGGAAGCATCAGGGTCGACCCCCGCGGTCGGCTCGTCGAGCACCAGCACGGGGAACCCACGCAGCAGGGCGCGGGCGAGGGCGATGCGCTGCGCCTGACCGCCCGACACGAGCGCGCCCCGGTCGCCGACCCGGGCGTCGAGACCGCCGCGCTCCCGCGCCCACTCACCGAGACCGACCCGGTCGAGCACGGCGTACAGTTCATCGTCGGTCGCCGTGTCGCGCGCGAAGAGCAGGTTTTGGCGGATGTCCTCATCGAACAGCTGGGGGCTCTGCTCGCAGAGGCCGACGGTTCGACGCAGCGCCGGCCCCGACATCTCCGCTGCGTCCTGCCCGTCGATCAGGTACTCGCCCTGCACGCGGAGGAAGCCGACGAGGACGGCCGCCAGCGAGCTCTTCCCCGCCCCACTCGGCCCTGCCACCAGCACCCGCTCTCCTGGCTGCAGATCGAGGTCGACCCCCGTGAGCGCAGGGTCACCGCCGGGCCAGTTCGCGCGAACGCCGCGCATCCGGATCGTCGGCGTGCCGGCGAGCTCGACGTCGTCGCCCGCGTCGGGCCGCAGCTCATCGGGCATCCGCTCCGGCAGCGTGTCGACGATGCGCTCCGCGCTCGAGCGGACGCTCCGCCACGACGCCGCGGCCACCGGAACCGCACCGAAGATCTCGAACACCACCATCGGCACGAGCACCGCCACGGCCAACCAAGGTCCGTCGATCGAACCGTCGGTCAGCCCGGGCGCGGCAGCGGCGAGCGCCCAGACGGATGCCGCCCCGGCGACCGCGGAGACGACGCCGGCGGCGATGGCCTGCGCGAACGAGGCGCGGTCGACGACGCGTCGCAATGCGGCGTCGGCTGCCGCGATCCGCTCGCGCGCCTTCGCCTCGGCGCCGTAAGCCAGGAGCACGTCGAGGCTGCCGAAGTAGTCGACGAGCGCGGCCGAGAGCTCGGCCCGTCGCACGGACACGAGCGCTTCGGCACGTGAGCCGAACACCCAGCCGAGTCCGATCGCCGCGGCCGCAGCGGCCAACAGGCACACCGCCAGCGTGAGGGCGGCCGGCGGCGAGACGAATGCGATGAAGCCCACGGCCCCGACCGCCACGACCGCGGCGACCCCGAGCGGCTGCACCACACGCAGCGGCAGGTTCTGCAGGTTCTCGACATCGTCCACGAGCGCCGTGAGCATCTGTCCGCGATCCGTCGCGCCGAGACCGGCCGGAGAGAGCGGTGTCAGTCTCCGCACCATGTCGGCCCGCGTCGAGGCGAGTTGGCGCAGCGCAGCATCGTGGCCGCTCAGCCGCTCGAGATAGCGGGTGACCGCGCGGGATACGGCGAAGAACCGCACGCCGACGACGGCGATCGACAGCGGGACGAGCGAGTCGACGATGGAGGCGCTCACGATGAGCCAGCCGCTGACCGCCAGCAGGCTCACGGCGGCGGCAGCCGACAGCACTCCCCAGACCAGTCCGGGGAGGAAGCGTCCGATCGGCGGCTGCGCGAGCTTCAGGACGCCGCGGATCCGTTCGCGACGTGTCGACCCGCTCATGCGTTCACCCCCAGCGTCACGATGTGATCGGCGATGTCCCGCGCGGTCCGACGGTGCGACACCAGGAGGACGGTCGCCCCGGCATCCGCTCGCGCGCGCAGCGACCGCCAGAGCCGCCCCTCGGTGTCGGGGTCGAGAGCACTCGAAGGCTCGTCGAGTGCGAGCACCCGGCTCGGGTCGGACGACTGTCGGTAGAGCGCTCTGGCGACAGCGATCCGCTGCGCCTGGCCTCCCGACAGACCACTGCCCTGCACGCCGAGCTCGAGGGCGGGGTCGATGCCCTCGGCGCAGGCGGTGTCGAGCGCCGCACGGACGCGGTCGGCATCCGGTTCCGCGTCGCCGAGCGCGACGTTCGCCGAGACCGTCCCCCGCATCAACCCCGGAGTCTGCCCAGCCCAGGCGAGCCACGCCGCCGGGGAGAGCTCGCGAACGTCGCTCCCGGCGAAGGCGGCCGTCCCGTCGAAGTCGGCTGCTCCCCGGAGAGCCGCGAGCAGCGACGACTTCCCCGCCCCGCTCGGCCCCTCGATCAGCGTGATCGTCCCCGGCGCGGCGGTGAACGACACGGGCGGCAGGTCCCGCACGCGCAGCCCTTCGACCACGAGGTTGCCCTGGTGCGCTGTTCGCAACTCCTCAGAATCTTCGCCACGAGAGGCCAGCACGGCTCCCGAACGCTGTTTCAGCGGAGTTCTTGAGGAGTCATGACCGCCCTGCACCCGGGCCCGCGCCGCGTCGAGCACCTCGAACACGTCCTCGGTCGCCGCAACCCCCTCGGCGGCCGCGTGGAACTGCACCCCCACCTGTCGGATCGGCAGGAACGCCTCGGGTGCGAGCAGCAGCACGAACAGCCCGACCTCGAGCGTCAGGTCGCCCGACAGCAGCCGGAACCCGACCGACACCGCGATGAGCGCGACCGCCAGCGAGGCCAGCAGTTCCATCGCGAAGCCGGACAGGAACGAGAACCGCAGCACCTTCATGGTCTCGCGGCGATACTCGTCGGCGGTGACCTCGATGCGGTCGGCAGCGCGCCGATCACGCCCGAACAGCCGCAGCGTCGACAGCCCCTGCACCGTGTCGGCGAAGCGGGCGGCGAGGCGCTGCAGCGTCTTCCACTGCCGGGTCTGCACCGTGCGGGTCGCCATCCCGATCAGGATGAGGAACAGCGGGATCAGCGGCAGGGTGATGATCGCGGTCAGCCCGCTCGGCCAGTCCTGCCACCACATCACCGCGACCAGCACCGGCGTCGCGATCACGGTCAGCACGAGCTGCGGGATGTAGCGGGCGAAGTACCCGTCGAGGGCTTCCAGTCCATGCCCCGCGGTCACGGCGAGCTCGGTCTGGTTCCGCTGTGCGAGCCACCCCGGTCCCAGTCGCCCGACCGCCGACATCAGGGCCGAGCGCAGTTGCATCCCGGTCTTCGCGGCAGCCCGCGTCCCCGCGGCATCCGAGGCGGCGATCAGCAGCCCGCGCAGCAGTGCCGTGAGCAGCAGCCAGAGCAGGGATGCCGAGACGTCACGCCCCGCGATCGCCCCGGTGACGGCATCCGTCAGCAGCCAGGCGAAGACGATCACGACCGCCGTCTGGACGACGCCGATCAACGCGGATGCCGCGAGGAAGCCCCTCGCGGCACCCGCGTATCGCAGCAGTCTCGGATCGACGGGTTTCACGCGTGCGCCGGAGCCCCCTCGATGGACTTGCGGGTGACGCGCTTGCGGAACACCCAGTACGTCCACGCCTGGTACGCGAGCACGAGCGGCATCGCGATCAAGGCGGTCCAGCTCATGATCTGCAGCGTATACGGAGTGCTCGACGCATTCGCGATCGTGAGGCTGTAGGCCGGGTCGATCGTCGACGGCATCACGAACGGGAACAGGGCGGCGAACAGCATCACCACGGCGAACAGCACCGTGAGCATGCCGGAGAAGAACGCCCAGCCGTCGCGCCGAGCGAGCGAGAACCCGACTGCTGCGATGAGACTGACCGCCGCGAGCGCACCGGCGCCGATGACGAGCCAGAGCAGCGGAGCCTCGCGCCCCATCGCGATCATGACCGTCCAGATCACCGTGGCCGCCGCGACGAGGATCGTGGGGATGGCCGCCCTCTTCGCCAGGCGCCGCGCGTCTTCATGCACCTGACCGTCGGTCTTGAGTGCGACGAACAGCACGCCGTGCAGGAAGAACAGCAGCAGCGTGGTGACGCCGACCAGCAGGGCGTACGGGTTCAGCAGCGCGAAGAAGCCTCCGACGTAGATGTGGTTCTCGTCGATCGCGACGCCCTGCACGATGTTGCCGAAGGCGACGCCCCACAGCAGCGCCGGGACGACCGAGCCGATCACGATCATCCGGTCGAAGCCCGCTTTCCACTTCACGCTGTCGCGCTGGTGCCGGTACTCGAACGAGACGCCGCGCAGGATCAGCGCGAGCAGGATCAGCAGCAGCGGCAGGTAGAAGCCGCTGAACAACGTCGCGTACCACTCGGGGAACGACGCGAACAGCACGGCGCCGGCGACGATGACCCAGGTCTCGTTGAGATCCCAGACCGGGCCGATCGTGTTGATCACCTGACGGCGCGAGACGTCGTCCTTGCCGAGGAACGGCAGCGACATGCCGACGCCGAAGTCGAACCCGTCGAGCACGAAGTAGCCCACGAAGAAGAAGGCGACGATGAAGAACCAGAGTGTTGCGAGATCCATGATGCTCCTCCCTCTCAGTAGACGACCGACGGCAGCTGGGCCGTCTCCTCGTGCGGTTGCTCGTCGGTGTCCGGTCCCTTCTGCGCGGCCCGGATGATGAGGCGGATCTCGACGACGGCGAGCGCCGCGTAGATCGCCGTGAACGAGATCAGCGAGATCAGTACCTCGAGGCCGCTGACTCCCGGCGAGACACCGTCCTGGGTGGTCATCAACCCGAACACGATCCAGGGCTGTCTGCCCATCTCGGTGAAGACCCAGCCCATGATGTTGGCGGCGAGCGCGAGCGGGAACGACCAGATCGCGAGCTTCCACATCCACTGCGCCGGCGGCTTCTTGGCGCCCTTGCGGGTCAGCCAGAGGCCGACGACGGCGACGAGCGCGGCGGCGATGCCGAGGCCGATCATCCAGCGGAACGCCCAGTACGTGATCCACAGGACCGGGGCGAAGTCCTCGAGGCCCGTGGCGGCGTACGTCTGGGCGTACTCGGCATTCAGGTCGTTGATGCCGTGCACGCAGGCGTCGAGGGTGTGCGTCGACAGCAGCGACAGCAGATACGGCACTCGGATCGAGAACAGTTCGGAGCTGCCGTCCGGTGTGCCGAGCGTGAAGAGGCTGAACGAGGCGTCCGGTCCGCAGACCGTGTTGAACGTCGCCTCCGCTGCCGCCATCTTCATCGGCTGCGCGGCGTACATCGCGAGTCCGAGCTGGTCTCCCGTGAGCACGACGCCCGCGGTGGAGACGATCATCGCCCACAGCCCGAACTTGAGCGAGATGCGCATGGTGTCGAAGTGCTGGCCGCGCGAGAGGTGCCAGGCCGAGACCGAGATGACGACACCGGCGGCGAACATGAACGCGCCGAAGATGGTGTGCGGGAAGGCGGCGAGAGCGACGGGGTTGGTCAGCAGCGCCCAGAAGTCGGTCAGCTCGGCACGGTTGGTCGCCTCGTTGAAGGTGTAGCCGACGGGGTTCTGCATGAACGCGTTGGCCGCGATGATGAAGTACGCCGAGAGGATGCTGCCGATCGAGACGCACCAGATCGTGGCGAGGTGGAGCTTCTGCGGGAGCTTGTCCCAGCCGAAGATCCACAGCCCGATGAACGTCGCCTCGAAGAAGAACGCGAGCAGGCCCTCGAAGGCGAGCGGGGCGCCGAACACGTCGCCGACGAAGCGGGAGTAGTCCGACCAGTTCATGCCGAACTGGAACTCCTGCACGATGCCGGTGACGACGCCCATGGCGAAGTTGATCAGGAAGATCTTGCCGAAGAAGCGGGTCAGGTGCAGGTACTGGACCTTGCCGGTGCGCACCCACGCGGTCTGGAAGATCGCGGCCACCAGGGCCATGCCGATCGTCAGCGGAACGAACAGGTAGTGGTAGACGGTCGTCAGCCCGAATTGCCATCGGGCGAGAGCGAGCGGATCAAGCCATTCCATGCGCTACTCCTGTTCTGTGAGGCCGTTGCCCCGTGCCGGGACGCCGCAGCGTCGTTCCCTCGGCCATCCGCGCCGTGGCGTCGCGCAGCTGGACGGTGCAGTCCGATGCGAGGACGGCGTCGCGGACGCACTCGGCTTCGAGTGGTCCGCCGGCCTCGTTCAGCACGCTCTGCATGAGCTCGAGATGCACGCGGCACAGCATCGGGCGGTCCTCGGACCGGCTGGCCGCATGCGGACACGGGCTGAGGTCGATCGTGAGGCTGCCGTCGTCGATCAGGGGCTCGAAGCCGCTCTCCTCCAGGTGCTCCACGAGCGCGTCGAGCTGATACGTGGCATCGCGGCCGAGCCCTGACCCGGCGTCGGGGATCATGCTGCGCATCAGGTCGCCCCGACGTGCAGCCGCCTTCGCCTTGTCGCGCGCCACCGGGCTGGATGCCCCCGGCGCGCCTGTGGCGGCCCGGTAGAGGGTGCGCGGTCGCCCCCGCGTCGTGCGGTGCTCGACGGTCGGGATGACGTGGCCGCCTTCGATCAGCCGCTGCAGGTGCTCGCGGACCGTGTTGGGATGCAGACCCGTGGCCTCGCACAGCTCAGCGATGCTGAGTTCGGCGCGCGCCTTCGCGCTTCCCGCTTCGAAGAGCAGGTGCAGGATCTGCACCCGGGAGTAGCTCGATATCGGCCCGCAGACGGACCCGCCGTTGGCCATGATCCCAGTATCCCGTGATACCGGCCGGTTGCACCGGTGTCCGGCCGTGAATAAACACCTGGTCGATAGGGATGTCCGATCCCGGCGATAGCCTGGCAGCATGGCCACCCGAAAACCCGCTCCTCCAGCCTACGTATGCACAGAATGCGGGTGGACCACCGCCAAGTGGGTCGGCCGCTGCGGCGAATGCCAGCAGTGGGGCACGGTCCAGGAGCAGGCGGCGCAGACCGGCATCCTCCGACGCGTCGGCCCCGTCGCTCCGACGGCGGATCGCGCGGCACGACCCATCACGCAGATCACGACGCAGGATGCTCCGCGGCGCTCGAGCGGTGTCGGGGAGTTCGATCGGGTGCTCGGCGGGGGCATCGTGCCGGGTGCCGCGATCCTGCTCAGCGGTGAGCCGGGCGTCGGCAAATCGACCCTGCTGCTCGAGGTCGCGGCCCAGGCGGCTCGCGGTGGACGCCGCGTCCTGTACGCGAGTGCTGAGGAATCCCCCGGCCAGGTGCGTCTGCGCGCGGAGCGCACCGGTGCCCTGCACGACGAGCTGTATCTGGCGAGCGAGACCGACCTGGCGACCATCCTCGGCCACATCGACGAGGTCAAACCGCAGCTCGTGATCGTCGACTCGGTGCAGACCGTCTCGTCGTCGCTGATCGACGGTGCCGCCGGGCAGCCGAGCCAGGTGCGCGAGGTCGCGGCGACCCTGATCCGCATCGCGAAGGACCGCGATCTGCCGATCATCATCGTGGGTCACGTGACGAAAGACGGCCAGGTCGCAGGCCCCCGCGTGCTCGAGCACCTGGTCGACGTGGTGTGCCACTTCGAGGGCGACCGGCAGACGTCGCTGCGCTTCATCCGCGCGCTCAAGAACCGCTTCGGCCCCACCGACGAGGTCGGCTGCTTCGAGATGACCGGCGACGGGATCGCCGAGGTCCCCGACCCTTCGGGCCTCTTCCTCTCGCAGGGGGCCACCGAGCCCGGCACGTGCGTCGCGATCTCGCTCGAGGGGCGCCGCGCGCTTCCCGTCGAGGTGCAGGCGCTCACGGTTCCCAGCAACGCCCCGAACCCCCGCCGCATCGTGCACGGAGTCGACTCGTCGCGCGTGGCGATGGTTCTGGCGATCCTCGAGCGGCGCGCGAACATCAAGACGAGCACGCTCGACGTCTACGTGTCGACCGTGGGCGGGGTGCGCTTCACCGAACCGGCAGCCGACCTCGCGATCGCCATCGCGGTGGCCGGCTCCATCCAGCAGTTCTCGGTACCGCGCACGGTCGCCGCCGTGGGCGAGCTCAGCCTCGCCGGCGAGATCCGTCCGGTCACCCAGGCGGCGCAACGTCGGTCCGAGGCCGCCCGGCTCGGCTACGAGCAGGTCGTCGACGACCGGTCGAAGACGCTCCGCGCCGCGCTCGGGGATGTGCGCGCACGCAACACGTCACGCCGTTCCGATCACGACGTCCCGCCGTTCTGATCGGGAGTGCCTCGGCTGCTTGAGATCGGCGAACGGCCGCCTCAGGCGTCGAGCGCTTTGAGCAGCTCGATCGGGTCGGCCTGCATCGGATGCGGGCCCGCGATGTCGAGGAAGACGGTCGTGATCGGGTGCGCCGCCAGGAACTTCCGGAGCCAGTCGGACGTGTAGATGCCCACGCCGGGCGGGAGGTTGGCGGGCTTGTTCTTCGCGTCGCTGAACAACAGCAACGCGAGGTCGCCGGTGTTCGGGTCGCGGTAGGTCCACACCTCGCCGCTGTCGAGCGGATTGTCGCGGGCTCCGGGCGTGATCAGCGGCACGACCGTGGTGCCGTTGCGCAAGGCGAGCGCGACCGCGGCGACATCCTGCTTCTCGAGTGCCAGAGCCAGAGCCTCCGACCGGAAGTCCTCGGGGGCGGGCTTCTTCTTCCCGGGTTTCGCCTTCTTCGCTGCCATGCATCCAGCTTATGCAGGCGGCGAGGCGCGGCGCGCGGAATCGACCGCGGAGACGTAAAGGGGCCCTCTCGAGTCCTCCATTGGGGACTGGGGTACTCGAGAGGGCCCTCGGACTCTCGGTGCGGCGATGTCGAAGCGCTGGGGACGCTGTAGTTCGACGCCACTGGGGATGGCATGTTGCCGCATGATGCGGAGAGTCACCTCAATGGTATCCCAAAGAACGGCACCTGTCTGCCTCAGACTGCCAAGGCTCCCGAGGTCGCGTCTTTCCGCACGGGAAGTCGGTCGACGCGACGCATTTCGAAGGCGTTGCGGCGCGTTCCCTTCGAACTGCGAATGCGGATCAGTACAGGAGGATCTGGGTGGTCGTGAGGCTCGTGAACCCGCCGATGGAGACCTCGACGTGGTACGAGGCTCCCCCGCCGGGGGCGCGCTGACGGTTCTCCTGGTCGCAGGTCTCGACGCTCGAGCGGGTGCGGTCCCAGGTCACCGGATCCTTGCTGGTCACCGTCGTGCCGGCGGTGAGCGTCGCGATCATGCTGCTCGGGTTCTCCTGGCAGTCCGTCGACCGCCACCAGACGTCGGCGCCGCTGGAGATCGTGAAGACCTGTGTCGTCGATCCGACGTCGAGCGTGCAGTCCTTCGTGCCCTTGTTGGTCAACGAGATGGAGAGCTTCGGCAGGACGCCCGCAGCATAGGTCTCCGCATCCGTGACCGCCGAGACCTCGACGTCTTTCGCCTCACACGCGACGATCGCCGGCGTCTGCTCGGCCGAGGGGCTCGGCGACGGCGACTCGGCATCGGTCGTCGGAGTCGTGGAGGGCGTCTGCGACGACGAGGACGTCGGCTTCGGAGAGGCATCCGCCGCGGCCCACGGCTTCGCGATCAGGAGCCAGATCCCGATGCCGATGGCGGCGACGAGCAGGATGAGACCGATCACCACGACCAGTCGCCGACGACGATAGACGGCAGCGGAAGGACGGGGCATGGTTCCAGGTTAAGCGATCGTGCCCGTGCAGCCTGGGAGGCCGCGGCGGCGGTCTGCCGTGCGTCCTCAGAGCACCTTGAGCATGCGCGTGTTGCCGAGCGTGTTCGGCTTGACGTGCGCGAGATCGAGGAACTCCTCGACACCCGCGTCACCGCTGCGCAGCAGCTGGGAGTACACGTCGGGGTCGACGACCTGCTCGCCGATCGGAGTGAAGCCGCGGCGGCTGAAGAATTCGACCTCGAACGTGAGGCAGAACAGGCGCGAAAGCCCGAGCGTGCGCGCATTCTCCTCGAGACGATCGACGATGGCCCGGCCGATACCGTGGTGCAGCCAGTCATCCTGCACGAGCAGGGTGCGCACCTCGCCGAGGTCTTCCCAGAACACGTGCAGCGCGCCGCATCCGATCAGCACACCGTCAGCCTCGGCGACGACGAACTCCTGCACCGCGCCGTAGAGCACCGCCAGGTCTTTGCCGAGCAGGATGCGCTGCTCCACGAGGGGCTGCAGCAGGTTGCGGATGCCGACGATGTCGGCACTGCGCGCCGGTCGGACGATGTACTCGCTCACGGGACAAGCCTAGAACCCACGACCCGTCGCCACCTGTGCCGGACACAGGAAAGGGGCGGATGCCGCAGCATCCGCCCCTTTCGTGATTCAGCCTTCGTGATTCAGCCGGAGGTCACTCCCCGCTGGCGACCGCCAGGTCGGGGGTGCCGGCGATCGCGCCGCCGCCGGTGTTGGCACCGACCGCGACCTTCTCGCCGCGCGGGCCGTGCTCGAACAGGAACTCCCCGTCCTTCGCGTCGACCTTCACGTGGTCGCCCGAGTTGAGCTCGCCGTGCAGGATCTTCTCCGACAGGCGGTCCTCGACCTCGTGCTGCATCGCGCGACGCAGCGGTCGGGCGCCGAGCGCCGGGTCGAAGCCGATCTCGATGAGACGCTCCTTGGCGGCCTGCGACAGCTCGATCGTCATGTCACGGTCCAGCAGACGCTCGCCGAGGCGCTTGGCGAACAGATCGACGATCTGCACCAGCTCGGTCTTGGACAGCTGCGGGAACACGATGATGTCGTCGACACGGTTGAGGAACTCGGGCTTGAAGTGCCGCTTGAGCTCTTCGTTCACCTTGCCCTTCATCCGGTCGTAGCTGGTCGAGTCGTTGCCCTCGATCTGGAAGCCGACGGGACCGCCCGCGATGTCACGTGCACCGAGGTTGGTGGTCATGATGATGACCGTGTTCTTGAAGTCCACGATCCGACCCTGGCCGTCGGTGAGCCGACCCTCTTCGAGGATCTGCAGCAGCGAGTTGAAGATGTCGGGGTGAGCCTTCTCGATCTCGTCGAACAGCACCACGCTGAACGGCTTGCGGCGCACCTTCTCGGTGAGCTGGCCACCCTCTTCGAATCCGACGAATCCGGGAGGGGCACCGAACAGACGCGAGACCGTGTGCTTCTCACCGAACTCGCTCATGTCGAGCGAGATGAGAGCCGCCTCGTCGTCGAACAGGAACTCGGCGAGAGCCTTGGCGAGCTCGGTCTTTCCGACACCCGTGGGGCCGGCGAAGATGAACGAGCCCGAGGGGCGCTTCGGGTCCTTGAGACCGGCACGCTGACGACGGATGGTCTTGGAGAGGGCGGCGATCGCCTCTTCCTGACCGACGACGCGCTGGTGCAGAGCCTTCTCCATGAAGACGAGTCGGCTGGACTCCTCTTCCGTGAGCTTGAAGACGGGGATGCCGGTGGCCTGTGCGAGCACCTCGGCGATCAGACCCTCGTCGACGACCGCAGAGGTCGCGACGTCGCCCGCACGCCACTGCTTCTCGAGACGCAGACGCTCGGCGAGGAGGCTCTTCTCCTCGTCGCGGAGGGATGCGGCCTTCTCGAAGTCCTGCTCCTCGGAGGCGACTTCCTTCTGCTCGCGCACCGTGGCGATCTTCTCGTCGAACTCACGCAGCTCGGGCGGGCTCGACAGGATCGACAGACGCAGGCGTGCGCCGGCCTCGTCGATCAGGTCGATGGCCTTGTCCGGAAGGAACCGGTCGGAGACGTAGCGGTCGGCGAGGTTCGCCGCGGCCACGATGGCACCGTCCGTGATCTGCACCTTGTGGTGCGCCTCGTACCGGTCGCGCAGCCCCTTGAGGATGTTGATGGTGTGCGGCAGCGTCGGCTCGTTGACCTGCACCGGCTGGAAGCGGCGCTCGAGCGCAGCATCCTTCTCGAAGTGCTTGCGGTACTCGTCGAGCGTGGTGGCACCGATCGTCTGGAGCTCACCACGGGCGAGCAGCGGCTTCAGGATGCTGGCCGCGTCGATCGCGCCCTCGGCGGCACCCGCACCCACGAGGGTGTGGATCTCGTCGATGAAGACGATGATGTCGCCGCGCGTGCGGATCTCCTTGGTGACCTTCTTCAGGCGCTCCTCGAAGTCACCGCGGTAGCGGGAACCGGCGATGAGAGAGCCGAGGTCGAGCGAGTAGAGCTGCTTGTCCTTCAGCGTCTCGGGCACATCGCCCTTGACGATCGCCTGGGCCAGACCCTCGACGACGGCGGTCTTGCCGACGCCGGGCTCGCCGATCAGGACGGGGTTGTTCTTGGAGCGGCGGGAGAGGATCTGCATGACCCGCTCCGCCTCCTTCTCGCGCCCGATCACCGGGTCGAGCTTGTTGTCGCGGGCGGCCTGGGTGAGGTTGCGACCGAACTGGTCGAGCACCGCGGAACCACCCTGGGTGCCGGCAGGCGAGTCGTTGGTCTGCGCACCGACGGATGCCGGCTCGCGGCCAGGGGCTCCGGAGAGCAACTGGATGACCTGCTGGCGGACCTTGTTGAGGTCGGCGCCGAGCTTGACGAGCACCTGAGCGGCGACGCCCTCACCCTCGCGGATGAGGCCGAGCAGGATGTGCTCGGTGCCGATGTAGTTGTGGCCGAGCTGCAGAGCCTCGCGGAGGCTGAGCTCGAGCACCTTCTTGGCGCGCGGCGTGAACGGGATGTGCCCGGTCGGCTGCTGCTGACCCTGGCCGATGATGTCCTGCACCTGTTCGCGCACGGCGTCGAGGGAGATGCCGAGGCTCTCGAGGGCCTTGGCGGCGACGCCTTCGCCCTCGTGGATGAGACCGAGCAGGATGTGCTCGGTGCCGATGTAGTTGTGGTTGAGCATCTTCGCCTCTTCTTGGGCGAGGACGACCACTCGACGGGCTCGGTCCGTGAATCTCTCGAACATGCTGTGACTCCTTATTCGCACGGGGCGAAGCGCTGACACCAATGGCGTTCTCTGCGCCTGTACATCGAGAGTAACCACCGCGCAGGGCAGGTATGCCCGTGTTCGCCGTGGGCATACCGGGGGTTGACCGAGTTATCGACAGTCGTTATGTTAACGACAGTCGATAACAACCGAACTCAAGGAGGCAGCGATGCGCACCAGAGAAGGACGCCCCTCACTCGTCGACGGGATCGCTCTCGGACTCATCGCCACCGGCGCCGTCAGCGTCGGGATCGGCGCGATCGTCGCCGTCACCTCGGCCGCATCCGAGATCTTCGGCACCGCGCCGACCGTGTCGATGCCCGTGCACGACGTCGACCTGACCGCGCTGGACGGAGTCTCCGGTGTGAGCGCGGCGACGGTCGACACCGCGCTCGTCACGGTTCCGGCGATGCCTTCGGGCGCCCGCTGGATGCTGCTCCTCGAGACGCTGCTCCCCGCCCTCGCGACCGTGGCGCTGTGCGCCGGCGTCTGGTGGCTCGGCGTCTCCCTCATCCGCTCGCGACCGTTCCGCTCCTCACTCAGCTGGATGTTCGGTGTCGCCGCCTCTCTGATGATCGCCGGATCGCTGTTCGGACAGTTCGCCGGCGGCATCGGTCGAGCCATGATCGTGCAGGACCTCGCCACCACCGATCCGCAGGTCGAGGACGTGCTGTGGACGCTCCTCGTGCAGTTCGACCTCGCACCCGTGGGCTGGGCGTTCGCCCTCGCTCTCGTCGCCGGTCTGTTCGAGATGGGCCGCAGACTGCAGCGCGACACGGAAGGACTCGTCTGATGACCACGACGAACACGACCTCGAAAGCCACCCGGTCCGAGACGGCGGATGCCATCACCGTGATCCTCTACGCCGCCGCGGCGCTGGTCACGGTCGCGTTCGCCACGATCCTGCGCGTCGCGAGCACGTTCCGTGAGACCGGAATCGCCTGGACGATCCCGATCGACCAGCAGCCGATCTCGGCGACGACCGACTCGGGCGCCATCTCGATCGAGGGATTCGCCGACGAGGCGATGATCATCGCGAGCGGCGTGGATACGGTATCGATCGTCGCGATCATCGCCGCGATCGCGCTGTGGGCTCTCGCCGCGCTCCTGGTGATCGCGAGCGTGACCCTGGTCGCCTGGAACTTCCTGCGCGGCCGGTTCTTCGTCCGCGCGAACGTCTGGGCGTTCAACATCATCGGCTGGACGCTCGTGGGAGCGCCGATCCTGATCGTGATGCTGGAGACCATGGGGCGCAACGGCGTGACGAGCGCCCTCGGTCTCGGCGACGGTGAGCCCGTACATCTGGTCGAGTTCTGGACGATCGCGCCGTTCTTCGCCACCGGGGTGACGGTCGGCCTGGTGGCCGTCGCATTCCGCCGCGGCATCCGCCTGCAGCACGAGAAGGCGGCGCTCGAGAAGGAGACGGAGGGACTCGTCTGATGCTCACCTTCGGATCTGACGAGCTCGGACAATCCCTGCTCTTCATCGGGATCGGGCTCGCGGTGATCGCCCTGATCGTGGCGGTCGTCGTCTGGAACAGTCGCCGCCGCGGGAGCCGCACCGTCGCCCTCGATGCCGCCCTCACCCTCTCCGCGTGGTGGATCCTGCTCGGGATCGTCAGCGCCGTGATTCTCATCATCAAGGCGTTCACGGTCGACTGGGCCGAACTCAACGGGCAGACGTACGTCTACATGGACTGGCCGGCGAACCTGCCGTGCTCCGAGTTCGGCGACAGTGGCACGACGATGCTCAGCTGCCGGGGAGAGAGCCTCTCGGAGTTCACGGTCGGGAACGCCTCGCTCGGACTCCGGCTGCTCGCCGCAGCGGCTCAGTTGAGCACGGTGGCGCTGACGACCATGCCCGCCGTGATCCTCGCGGTCATCTGCTTCCACACGCTGCGCGGACGCGTGTTCTCGCGCACGGTCACGCGGGCTCTCGTGGGCGGCGCCATCGCGGTCCTCGTGTTCGGCGTCGCGGCCGACCTGCTGGGCGGCATCGCCGCGACCACCGGTCTGCGCGAGGTGTTCCCGCCCGACAGCGAGTGGTACCCCTCGGCCTATCAGCTCACCGTCACCCCTCTCCCCTTCGGAGCCGCGCTCGCGCTCGTCGCTCTCGCCGCCGTCTTCCGCCAGGGATCGCGGCTCGAGCAGGACAGGGCTCGCCTGCAGCAGGAGACCGAGCGTCTGCAGAAGGATACGGAGGGCCTGGTGTGACCCCGGCCGAGAGCGACGACGAGCTCACCGGCATCCACTGCCGGCTCGACGAGCTGCTCGCCGACCGCGGGATGACCCTGACCGAACTCAGCGCCGCGGTGGGGGTGAGCATCGTGAACTTGTCGGTACTGAAGAACGACCGCGCCCGCGCCATCCGGTACTCGACACTTCGCGCGATCTGCGAGGCGCTCGACTGCGAGGTGGGCGAGCTGCTCGTGCTGGCCCCGCGCTGACGCAACACCCGCGTCATCGTTCGTCACATCCGCCCAGGGAATTCTCAGGCAGACGTAGCGTTGGGCCTCAGGGCGCGCACTCGGCGCGCCGTGATTCTGGAGTCCCCACCTCATGAGCACCACCGCACGCGCCCAGAAGGCGCCTGACACCCGCGGGCCGGTCCGGAAGCTGCTGACCTCGTTCGGCTTCCAGATCCTCGCAGCCCTCGTCCTCGGCGTCGCCGCCGGTCTGATCGGCCGCCAGCTCGGAGCCACGGCAGAGAACCCGAACGGCCTGTCGGCAACGCTCGACACCATCGGCAACTCGTACGTCACGCTGCTGCGCGCCGCCGTCGTCCCGCTGATCTTCACGGCCATCGTCGCCAGCATCTCGAACCTGCGTCGCGTGCAGAACGCCGCACGCCTCGCCGGCCAGACCATCCTGTGGTTCGCGATCACCGCGTTCATCGCGGTCATCATCGGCATCGTGCTGGGCCTCGTGATTCAGCCGGGCAACCGCGCCGGCGAGGGTCTCGAGACCGGCGAGCCGTACACGGTGGGCACCTGGTGGAACTTCCTGCTGGGCCTCATCCCGCAGAACTTCCTCGGCCTCACGGTCAGCACCTCGCCCGGTGAGGCCGACGGCACGTTCTCGTCGAGCGTCGGCTTCAACATCCTCCAGGTCATCGTGGTCGCGGCCGTCATCGGCATCGCGGCCCTCAAGGCCGGCAAGAAGGCCGAGCCGTTCCTCGTCTTCACCGAGTCGCTGCTGAAGGTCATCCAGCGCGTGCTGTGGTGGATCATCCGCATCGCCCCGCTCGGCACGTTCGGCCTCATCGGCTCGGCCGTGATCAAGTACGGCTGGGAGAAGCTCGCCTCGCTCGGCTGGTTCGCGGCCGCCGTCTACATCGGCCTCGCGCTCGTGCTGTTCGTCGTGTACCCGATCCTGGTGCGCACGCACGGCCTGTCGATCAAGCAGTACTTCTCGGGTGTGTGGCCCGCCGTGCAGCTGGCCTTCGTCAGCCGCTCCTCGATCGGCACACTGCCCCTCACCGAGCGCGTCACCGAGCGCAACCTCGGTGTGCCGCGCTCTTACGCGTCGTTCGCCGTGCCGCTCGGCGCCACCACCAAGATGGACGGCTGCGCCGCGATCTACCCGGCCATCGCGGCGATCTTCGTGGCCCAGTTCTTCGGCATCGAGCTGAACTTCGTGCAGTACCTGCTGATCGTGATCGTCTCGGTCGTCGGCTCCGCCGCCACCGCCGGCACCACCGGCGCGGTCGTCATGCTCACGCTGACGCTGTCGACCCTGGGCCTGCCGCTCGAGGGCGTCGGACTGCTGCTCGCGATCGACCCGATCCTCGACATGGGCCGCACCGCGGTCAACGTCGCGGGCCAGGCACTGATCCCGACCATCGTCGCCAAGCGTGAGGGCATCCTGAACGAGGAGCTCTACAACGCGCCGCGCGAGGGCCTGCCCTTCGCCGACGACTCCGGCGACGACGAGGCACCCGAAGCGGATGCCGCCTCGGACAAGGAGCCGGTCAGCGCCCGCTGAACCCATTCCCGCCTCGCACAGAGCGCCCCGCCCCTTCTCGGGACGGGGCGCTCTGCCGTTTCAGGTCATGCCCGGCTCTGCTGACGGGTCGCGCCACGGGTGTCGAGCGCGAGCTCCTCGGCATCCATCGCGGCGATCAGCTCGCGCATCACCTCTTCGTCGAGGTTGCCGGCATCACGCTCGGCGAGGAGGATCTCGCGCCGCACCTGCAGCCATCCCCGGGACAGGGCGACGAGGTCTTCGTACGACGGGCGGCTCGCGGCATCCTCCACCTTCTGCGCCTCGTCGGTGTCTTTCTCGACCCGGGTCATGCGCTTCGTGAACGCGTCGAACACACTCAGATCGACCTCCCCGTACTTCGCCTCCCACTCGACCCGCTTCTCGGCCAGGAACTCCTTGCCGGCCTCGCGGCTCTTCGCCCTGACGTCGGCGAGCGCCGCTTCGTCTTCCTTCTCATCGGCGTCGCTGGCGATCCCGAGGCTCCGGATGAGCAGCGGCAGTGTGAGCCCCTGCAGCAGCAGCGTGCCGACGGTGACGATGAACGCGACCACGACGATCGCGTGCGAGGCCTCGCTGTCGAGCGTCGCGAGGTCGGCGGCGGCCACCGCGATCGCGAGGGTGACCACGCCGCGCATGCCCGCCCAGGAGATGACGGCGCTGTCCTTCCAGGTGAGCTTGAGCCCCGCCATCCGGTCGCGCACGATCTGGCTGCGCAGCTCGTCGGCGGTGTAGTCCCCCCAGCGTCGGGACTTGCGGTGCCGCTTCGCGAACTCGCCGCTCTGCACGCCGCGATCCCACCGTTCGAGCTTCCTGCGGTCCTGGAAGTTCGCCCAGGCGCTCGTCGGATAGATGTAGAGCGGCCGCACGATCAGGACGACCAGCAGCACGGCCCCCGAGAGCAGGAGGATGTGCCCGACCGACTCGCTGCCGAGATCGCGGAGCACCCGCGGGAACTGCAGTCCGATGTAGGCGAACACGAAGCTCTCCAGCAGCAGGTCGGCCGAGAGCCAGAGCGGCTTCTCCTGCTGACGGGTCGTGTAGTCGGTGCGCGGGGAGTTGTAGCCGACGTAGAGACCCATCGCGACGACGGCGAGAACGCCGGAGCCCAGCAGATGCTCGGCGATCGCGTAGGCGCCGAACGGAGCGAGGAGCCCGAACGTGCCGATCACGACCGCATCGCTGATGCGCATCCGCAGCTGGTGCAGGACGATGCCGAACACGAGGCCGATGCCGACCCCGATCACGACCGCGAGCAGGAACTGCCCGATCCCACCCCAGACCGAGACCGTGGCGCCGGCGAGGATCGCCGCGAACACCCGGTACAGCGTGAGCGAGGTGGCGTCGTTGATGAGACTCTCGCCGGAGAGGACGGTCATGATCCGGCGGGGCAGACCGAGCCGGCGGCCGATCGCGGCGGCCGACACGGCGTCGGGCGGGGCGACGATCGCGCCGAGCAGCAGCGCGCCGGGGAGGGTGAGCGCGGGGAAGATCCACCAGGCCACGAAGCCGACGGCGAGGGCGGTGATCAGCACGAGCCAGATACCGAGTCGCCGGATCTGCGGGAGGCTGCGCTTGAACCCGACGAAGGACACGTCGAGCGCCGCCGAGTACAGCAGCGGCGGCAGCACCAGGCTGAGGAGCAGGTGTCCGTCGATGTCGATGTCGGGGACGAACGGGAGGAACGAGACGGCGAGCGCCACGACCGTCACCAGCAGCGGCGCCGGCCACCCTCGTGAGCGCGCGAACGCCGCCACCGCGACCGAGCCGACGAGGACGTAGAAGATACCCGCTTCCATGCCCCCACGGTAGCGGGGGAATGGAGCCGTGCAGACGCGCGTTGTGCTGAAGGATGTCCGATACAGCCCTCTCCGTCCTCGACCTCGTCCCGGTGCGCACCGGCCAGACCAGCGCCGAGGCCATCGCCGCCTCCCTGTCCCTCGCCGAGATCGCCGATCGGCTCGGCTACCGCCGGTACTGGTTCGCCGAGCACCACAACATGCCGTCGGTGGCATCCACCACGCCTCCGGTATTGATCGCGGCGGCCGCCACCCGCACCTCCCGCATGCGCCTGGGCTCGGGCGGCGTGATGCTGCCCAACCACGCCCCGCTCATCGTCGCCGAGCAGTTCGCGGCGCTCGAGGCCATCGCGCCCGGACGCATCGACCTGGGTCTCGGCCGCGCCCCCGGCAGCGACCCCGTCATCACGCAGCTGCTGCGCGGCTCGGGCACCACGAGCGACGTCGAGCAGTTCCCCCGCCACGTGCAGGACATCGCCGCCCTCCTCTCGGCCGACGGTGCCGCGCTGCGTTTCACCTCGGGCGGCGAGTACACCGTGCGCGCGACACCCGCCGCGACCGGCACCCCCGAGGTGTGGCTGCTCGGTTCGAGCGACTACTCGGCGCAGCTGGCCGCCTCGCACGGCCTGCCCTACGTCTTCGCGAACCACTTCTCGGGTCAGGGCCTCGAGCGCGCGCTCGACCTGTACCGCACCGGCTACCGTCCGAGCGAGGAGCACCCCGAACCACGCACGTTCCTCACGGTCAACGCGGTCGCCGCACCCACGCAGGAGGAGGCGGAGGCACGCGCCCTCCCGCAGCTGCGCATGATGGCGCGACTGCGCCTGAATCAGCCGCTCGCCGCGCTCGAGACCGTCGAGCAGGCGGCCGCCGCCGAGACCGACGCCGCGACCGACGAGGTCGTGCAGGCCGCCCGCTCGCGCTGGTTGGTCGGCACGGGCGAGAGTGTGGCGGCGGAGCTCCGCGCCTTCGCCGAACGATACGGCGTCGACGAGGTCATGCTGTCTCCGGTCGCCGGCGCCTACGACGCCGAGCCGAACGACGCACCGACCGGTCGCGCACAGACACTCGAGCTCATCGCCGCCGCGCGCTGATCACCTGTCAAGCCCTGGTTTTCCCGCCGGTTCAGGCGTACCGTCACGAACAGTGCCGTCGACAGGGGCGCAGCCCCTTCGGCGATCGCACTGTCGGCAGCAGCAGAAGGAGTTCGATGATGAGCACCACCAAGACTCTCGCCCTCTGGGTCGCCTATGGCCGCAACGGCGTCGTCGGCAGCATCCGCCACGATGACGACGGCTACACGGTGACGATGGTCGGCTCCGACGAGGTGACCGGGACGTACCCGAACCTCGCGTCGGCCAAGGGTGCCCTGCATTCCCATATGGCTCCGGGCAGCGACTGGCCGCGTTTCCAGGAGCACTGAACCACGGCATCCGCCTGACCGTGCTGGGCGGTCGGGCGGGTGGCGTCAGACGTCGGGCTCGCCGGAGAGGATTCCGCGCAGCCAGTCGCGCGCCTCGATGAAGATGTCGTCGGAGTAGCGCTCGGGGTAGTGCACGATCTGCCGGTCGGCGCGCGGGTACGAACCGAGGAACACCACGCGAGGGCTGAACCGCCGGATGCCGAGCAGCGCATCGGCCATGCGCTCGTGCTCGATGTGCCCGTCGGCGTCGATGACGAACCGGTAGCGGCCGAGTTCGTCGCCGATCGGCCGCGACTCGATGAGCGACAGGTTGATGCCGCGGGTCGAGAACTGCTCGAGCATCTCGAGGAGCGAGCCGGGGTGGTCGTGCGGGAGCTCGACGATCAGTGAGGTCTTGTCCGCCCCGGTCGGCTCCGGTGAACGGGTCGTGCGGGTGACGAGCACGAAGCGGGTCACGGCCTGGGCGTTGTCGCCGATGCCCTCCGCGAGCACGTCGACGTCGTAGTGGTTCACGATGCCCGGTGCCGCGATGGCTGCCTGCGCGGGCAGCGTGCCGTCGAGGACGCCGATCGCGGATGCGACGTTGCTCGATGCGGGCACGTGCGAGTGCGAGGGGAGGTGTGCGCCGAGCCAACCGTGGCACTGGGCATAGGCGACCGGATGCGCCGCGATCACCTCGACCTGGTCGAGTGTCGTTCCCCGCGGCGCGACCAGCACGAAGTTGACCCGCACCAGGTATTCGCCGACGATGCGCAGGCCGGGGAGCGTCGCGAGGGCATCTTGCGTGGTGGAGACGCCGCCCTCGATCGAGTTCTCGATCGCGATCATCGCGGCGTCGCTGCGGCCCTCGAGCACGTCGGCCAGAGCTTCACCGACGTTGTGCACGGAGCGCCACTGCTGACCGCGGGCCTCGGCCACCTGCTCCAGCGCCGCCTCCGTGAAGGTTCCGGCAGGGCCCAGATAGCTGTAGGTACGGCGTTCAGTCACGGGTTTCACCTTATCCCTCTGCCGGGAGAGCGATATGCGGATGACTTCGCGGATGCGAACCGGGCGATCAGGGGGCAGACTGAAGAGATGACCAGCCGTGCCGGCCTCCCCGCGGAGGAAAGTGACCTGATCGATGTCGACGAGCTGATCGCCGCGTACTACGACCGCACGCCGAACCCAGAAGTCGCCGCCGAGAGGGTCGTGTTCGGCACGAGCGGCCACCGCGGTTCGTCGCTGTCGAACAGCTTCAACGAGAACCACATCCTCGCCACGACTCAGGCGATCGTGGACTACCGGGCGGCCCAGGGCATCGCCGGTCCGCTGTTCCTCGGTCGCGACACGCATGCACTCTCGCTGCCCGCCGAGCGCAGCGCGATCGAGGTGCTGCTCGCCAACGGTGTGGATGTGCGCGTCGACTCCCGCGACTCGTGGGTGCCGACGCCGGCGCTCAGCCACGCGATCCTCACCTACAACCGCGGACGTGCGGCGGACGACCCGGGCCGCGCCGACGGCATCGTCGTGACGCCGTCGCACAACCCTCCGCGTGACGGCGGCTTCAAGTACAACCCGCCGCACGGCGGACCCGCCGACACCGATGCCACCGGCTGGATCGCCGACCGGGCGAACGCGCTGATCGCCGCGGGGCTCGAGGGCGTCAAGTCGGTGCGCTTCGCCGACGTCGACTGGGATGCGCTCAACGGCTACGACTTCCGCGACGCCTACGTGCGTGACCTGCCCTCGATCATCGACATCGATGCGATCCGCAACGCCGGGGTCAGCATCGGCGCCGACCCCCTGGGCGGAGCATCCGTCGAGTACTGGTCGCTGATCGCCGAGATGCACGATCTCGACCTCACCGTCGTGAATCCCGAGGTCGACCCGACCTGGCGTTTCATGACCCTGGACTGGGACGAGAAGATCCGGATGGACCCGTCGTCGCCCTCGGCGATGGCCTCGTTGGTCGCGAAGAAGGGTTCCTACGACGTCCTCACCGGGAATGACGCCGACGCCGACCGGCACGGCATCGTCACCCCGGATGCCGGGCTGATGAACCCGAACCACTACCTGGCCGTCGCGATCGACTACCTCTTCTCGCACCGGCAGGACTGGCCGCGGGATGCCGCGATCGGCAAGACGCTCGTGTCGTCGATGATCATCGACCGCGTCGCCGAGTCGCTCGGCCGGCGCCTGCTGGAGGTGCCCGTCGGGTTCAAGTGGTTCGTGCCCGGCCTGCTCGACGGCTCGGTCGCGTTCGGCGGCGAGGAGTCTGCCGGAGCATCCTTCCTCCGCCGAGACGGCTCGGTCTGGTCGACCGACAAGGACGGCATCCTGCTGTGCCTGCTGGCCGCCGAGATCATCGCCGTCACCGGCAAGACGCCGTCGGAGCGCTACCGCGAGCTGGAGGCCGCCTTCGGCGCATCCGCCTACCAGCGCGTCGACGCACCGGCGACGCCCGAGCAGAAGGCGACGCTCGCGAAGCTCGCTCCCGAGGCCGTGACGGCGACGACTCTGGCCGGCGAAGACATCTCGGCGAAGCTCTCGCACGCACCGGGCAACGGCGCGGCCATCGGCGGCCTCAAGGTGCAGACCGAGCACGCCTGGTTCGCCGCCCGGCCGTCCGGCACCGAAGACGTCTACAAGCTGTACGCCGAGAGCCTGCGCGGCCCGGAGCACCTCGCCGAGGTGCAGGCCGAGGCGCGCGCCGTGGTGTCGGCTGCGCTCGAGGGCTGACCCGAGCGCTTCTGCGCCGCAGAGGGTCGAGGGAGCGACCGGGTCGCTCCCTCGACCCTCTGTCGTCAGCGCTTGACGTAGGTCTCGGCCTGCTTCTTGACCGCCTCGGTCACCACACCCGTGCCACCGAGGATGACGATCTTCTGGGGCTTCAGACGCGCCAGCTCCTGAGCGACCACCGGCGGCAGCGCCCCCGGCTCCGTCAGGAGCACCGGACCACCGAAGTGCCCCGCCGCGGCCGCACCGGCCAACGCATCCGGGAAGTCCCGCCCGTTCGCGAGATACACCACCGGCACGCCAGCTGTCGGGAACGACGCCGCCGAGACCGCTACCGCCGTCTCATACCGGCCCGGCCCCGACTGACGGGAAACACCGCCCGTCGTGTACGCACCCGCCTGCTTCTTGACCGCCTCGGTCACCACACCGGTGCCACCGAGGATCACGATCCGCTGCGGCTTCAGACGCGCCAGCTCCGCCGCCACCACCGGCGGCAACGCGCCCGGCTCCGTCAACAGCACCGGACCACCGAAGTGTCCCGCCGCCGCCGCACCGGCCAACGCATCCGGGAAGCCTCGCCCGTTCGCGAGATACACCACCGGCGCACCGGCCGTCGGGAACGACGCCACCGAGACCGCCACCGCCGTCTCATACCGCCCCGGACCCGACTGCCGAGTCACGCCGCCTGTCGTGTAGGCACCCGCCTGCTTCTTGACCGCCTCGGACACCACACCCGTGCCACCGAGGATCACGATCTTCTGCGGCTTCAGACGCGCCAGCTCCGCGACCACGACGGGTGGCAACGCGCCCGGCTCCGTCAACAGCACCGGACCACCGAAGTGCCCCGCCGCCGCCGCGCCCGCCAACGCATCCGGGAAGTCCCGCCCGTTCGCGAGATACACCACCGGCACGCCCGCCGTCGGGAACGACGCCACCGACACCGCCACCGCCGTCTCATACCGACCAGGACCCGACTGACGGGAAACCGCGGCGACGGCGGCCTTCGGCGTGACGGCGGCGGATGCGGCAGAGGCCGCAGAGGAGCCGACCGCGTTCGTCGCCTTCACCGTGAACGTGTATGCCGTCCCGTTCGCGAGGCCCGTGACCGTGGCCGTCGTGGCACCCGTGGTCGTGGCGGTCTTGCCGCCGGGCTGCGCCGTCACCGTGTAGCCCGTGATCGCGGACCCGCCGTTCGACGCCGATGCCGTCCACGACACCGTCGCCTGGGCGTTGCCGGCCACCGCCGACACCGCGGTCGGGGCCACCGGAGCGGTCGGGGCGGTCGTCGGCGTCACGGCCGCGGAGGCGGCAGACGCGACGGACGTGCCGATCGCATTCTTCGCCGTGACCGTGAACGTGTAGGCCGTTCCGTTCGTGAGCCCGGTGACCGTCCCGGTCGTGGCACCCGTCGTCGTCACCTTGGCACCGCCCGGCGACGCCGTCACGGTGTAACCCGTGATCGCAGACCCGCCGTTCGAGGTCGGGGCCTTCCACGACACCGTCGCCTGCCCGTTGCCGGCCACCGCCGACACCGCGGTCGGGGCGCCGGGAGCCTTCGGTGCGACCACGGGGGTGACCGCGTCCGAGACGGCCGATGCCACGGACGTCCCGACGGCGTTCGTCGCCGTGACGATGAACTTGTACGCGGTGCCGTTCGTGAGTCCGGTGACCGTCCCGGTCGTGGCACCCGTCGTCGTCACCTTGGCACCGCCCGGCGACGCCGTCACGGTGTAACCCGTGATCGCAGACCCGCCGTTCGAGGTCGGGGCCTTCCACGACACCACGGCCTGCCCGTCGCCGGGAACGGCCGACACCGCGGTCGGAGCGGTCGGCACCGTCAGGGGCTTGAGCGTGGTGAACGAGACCCGCGGCGATTCCACACCGCTGCCGACCGCGTTCACCGCGGTCACAGACGCCGCATAGGTCGTCTGCGCGGTGAGCCCGGTGAGCGAGAAGGACTCACCGGTGACGGCGATCTCTCGGACGAGCGCTCCCCCGGTGTAGATCCGCACCGAGTACCCGGTGATCGGAGATCCTCCCGAGGCGGGCGCGGTCCAGTCGAGCTGTGCGGCCGTGTCCTGCAGCTTCGACACGACGGGCACCGTCGGAGCCTTCGGCACCGACGGCTTCGCCTTCACGGTCAGCGTTGCGATGTCCGTCGTCTTCGTCGATCCTCCAGACGTGAAGACGGCGCGCACCGCTGTGCCGGAGTCGGCCAGCGTTCCGGTCAGCGCGAGCGTCGTGTCGGTCGCACCCGCGATCGTCGTGAACGTCGCGGCTCCCTGCTTGCGCTTCTCCCACCGGATCGTCGGGGCCGTCGCGCCCGATGCGGCGGCACGGAAGGTCGCCGTCTCACCGTCGGTCACGGTCACGTCGGCGGGCTGTCGCTGAATCGTGAACTCATCGCTGATGGACTGCTCGGGCGTGCGCGGCTCCTCCCCCGAGGCGAGCGCACGCAGCTGCGGCGAGACGCTCACAGTCCCTCCGGCGGACACCTCCACGGCATCCGCCTCGTGCAACGTCTTCTTGCCGTCGAACCACGTCGTGCCCGTCGTCGGCGAGTACACGTACAACCCGTACGATCCCGCCTCGACCGGAGGCAGGGTGTAGGTGCCATGCTCATCCGTGGTGGTCTCGACGTCGAGGATCGCTCCCCCCGGGGTGGCACCGAACATCTGAGTCAGGGGTGCGAAGAACGCCCCGATCCCCGTGTCCGGCATCGACGCGAGGCCGACCGTGGCCCCGGCGAGCGGGTTGCCGTCGGCGTCGAGCACCGACCCGATGATGACGCCGCCGAGACGCATGGAGGCGTCGACGGCCGTGACCGGCTTGCCCGCGACGCTGATCTTCGTCGCGGTTCCCGAGGTCGTGGCATCCTTCCACCACTCCTCGACATACAGTCCGTTCCAGTTCACGAAGCGCACGGTGTAGGTGCCGTCGGCCAGGGCGGGAGTGCGATAGGTGCCATCGCCGGAGGTGGTCGCCGAGGCGACGATCTCCCCCGCGGCGTTCCAGACATCGACCTGGATGCCGGGCAGCGGATTCGTCGTGTTCTCGCCGGTCGCCCGGCCGCTCACGCGCTGCCCCTTGGCGAGCGCGAACGTGATGTCCTTGAGATCCGTGCCGGCGACGGTGACGCGTCGTGTCGCGGCCGAGTAGGTGGCAGAACCCTCCGCCGCGACGACGTCCCAGGCGCCGGGGGCCCCGACCACGACGCGGTAGGTCCCGTCGGACTGGGTCATGCCGTAGGCGGTCGAGTAGGTGACGAGCGACTGCGCCCGCACGGATGCCCCGGACACCGGCTCACCCGTCGCCGCATCGGTCAGGCGTCCGCTGACCGCCCAGCCCCGCTGCGTCGCGATGTCGAGCACTGTCGGCTTGCCGGCGACGACGGTGAACGGCGTCGTCGTCTCGCGCAGTGCGTCGCCGTTCGGGGAGAATCCGGAGGTGCGCACACGGTAGACGCCCGGTTCCACGGAGAACCCGAACTGCGCACCGGTCGGGTACGACGAGTCCACGTAGTTCCACCACTCGCCGTCCTGGCGCTCGATCGTCACGTCGACGCGCGCGATCTGCGATCCGTCGGTCGTCCGCAACGCCCCCGTGACGTTCAGGTTCTTGCGCAGATCGAAGTCGACGCCGCCGAAGACCTTTCCAGGCAGGGCCGTGATCGGCGTGACACCATCGGCAGACCCGGAGCCGTTCCAGTAGACACCGTTGACCGAGACGATCCACGTGCCCGTCAGTCCGGAGACCTCCCACTTCACGGCCGAGCCGTCGGTGGTCGGCACCGCGATGGAGCGCTGATCGGAGCCGTCCTGCTTGCTCAATGAGACCCAGTACGACTGACCTGCGATGCTCGGCGTGAGGCTTCCGCTGATCGTGCCGCCGAGGACGGCGGTGACGTCGGCGCGGAACGTCGCGTCGAGGCCGAGCTCGATCACCGTGGCAGCCGGATCGTTCGCGGTGGCTCCGTACCAGACATCGACCACGCCGCTCGTGCCGGAGGTGACCTTGACGACGTAGTTCTCGCGGTTCAGACCCTTGACCGTGTATCGGCCCTGCGCATCCGTGGTCGCCGTGGCGACCGGCTGGAAGGTGTTGTGCGCCGCGAACACGGAGATCGTGGCGCCCTTCACCGCGGCACCGCCCGCGAAGGAGACGGTGCCGGCGATCGAGCCGCCCTTCACCGCGACGAAGTCGATGCCGTCGTAGACCGTGCCATCCGTCGTCGCACGCACGAGATCCGCCTCGGCCGCGCTCCTCTTGCCGTCGTACCACTGCTGCGGCGCTCCCGTGGAGCCCGCCTGGCTCAGACCGACGGTGTACTCCCCCGCCGCCAGCGGGTAGGACGAGTACGAGCCGTCGGCAGCGGTCACGGTGGACCCGACGTCGTTGCCCGCCAGACGGAACCAGACCGTGTCGCCTTCTCGAGGCGTCCCGTCGGGGTCGGTCGACGTGCCGGAGATGCGCACACCGGCCGTCACCGTGGCGTCGCGGCCGGTCAGCGAACCGGAGGCCGCCGTGACGGTGATGGTCCCGGCATCCTCCCAGCTGCCGACGCCGGGCCAGTACGTGGGCGGTCCGGAACTGGAGAAGCTCAGGTCATAGGTACCGGGAACGACGTTGATGAGGGTGTACGTGCCGTTGGCCGCAGTGGACGCGGACCGGGAGAGGCTCCCCGCCACCCACGGGCGAGGGTTCAGCGTGACACCGGCGCCTTCGACGGGGTTCCCCTTGAGATCGCGGACCGTGCCCGAGATGGTCCGGGAGCTCACCGTCACGCCGATCCCGATGTTCGCCACCGCACCGTTCACGACGATCAGCTTCGCCGTTTCGTACGAGGTTCCTCCGTGGTACGCGTCGATACCCAGGCCGTACGCGCTCACCGATGCGCGATACGTACCCTTGGGGACGGTCACCGACCAGGGCGTCGAGCCCGTCTGGATCGAGAGGGGCAGATCGAACTGCATGCCGTCCGCCGACAGCTGGAGCCGCGCCTCGGTGAGCGACAGGGGGCCCGTGACCGCCACGGTTCCCGACACCTGCTGTCCCGCGACGAGCGCGACATCGCCCAGCGTCGAGACGGCCGCGACCGGCTCGAGGACCCACTGATCCTCCGCCCAGTTGCCGGGAAGGATCTTGCGGTCCGTGCCGAGCGTTCCGGCGACATAGCCCGCCCCCGGGGTCACCAGGAGATAGAACGGACGCGCCGTGTCGACGTGCATCGTGAAGGTGCCGTCTGCGCCGGTGGTGACCTGAGCCAACAGGCCGGGACCATCGCCGTAGATGGCCTCCGCGCGGAGGTTCACTCCCCTGACGGCTGCTCCGGCGGGGGTCACGAAGCGTCCGGAGACGGTGACCCTCACCACCTCGCCGTAGCTCGATTCCGGCGGGCCCGCCTCGGTCGCTGCCGCACCGGCGATGCGCGACTGCGTCGACGGGGCATCCTGGGTCGGCGGTACGGCGTCGGAAGAGGCGTCGTCGGAAGAAGCATCGCGCGATGAGACGTCACCGAGTTCGGTGCTGATCTGCGCTCCGTGGGCCGCGGAGACCACGGCGGGGTCGTCGCTGACCAGATCCGGTGCCGCTGCGGTGACGATCGTCGGGGTCGCGGGCGCGATCTCGCCGGCGACGGCGGGCACTGCGGAGGAGGCGATCAGCGCGAGTGCGGTGAGCAGGACTCCGCCGGTGCGGAGCATGCGGGACCCCAGCCCCCGGTGGGATTCGGACAGCGCAGCGCGACGGCGCGAACGGACAGGACTCACGGACAATCTCCCCTAGATCGAGCGAAGCCGGCTCAGTCCATTCGATCGAACAACCGGTATTCTGCGCTGATCGTAGCAGAGGGCGAACCTTACGTCGGATGAACAATTTCCGACGGAGACAACGCCGTGTCACGGCCGCATCCGAGGCCTCAGGCCCGCCTGCAGGGCCGGAGTCAGGACGCGGCGGCGCGGGCCAGCACGGCGCCGGCCTCCCGCAGCCAGCGCGCGGGGTCGGCGAGAGCTGCGTCGGAGGATCCGGCGAGATCGGTGAGAGACACGGATGCCGTGAACAGCGCGGTGTCGGCATCCGCGGTGATGCGTCCGGCGGCGAGTAACGCGCGGGTGCCCGCCGCAGCGGCGAGGCCGGCGAGGAACGAGGGCACCTTGCCGTCGCCGGACTGTCCGTCGTAGGAGCCCTCACCGGTGATGACGATGTCGGCGTCGGCGATCGCGTCGGCGAGGCCGATGAGCTCGGCCACCTCGGCGGCGCCGGGAGCGAGCACGCCGCCCCACACGACGAGCGCGGCACCGGTGCCGCCCGCCGCGCCATTGCCCTCCCCCGCCGGGTCGATGCCCAGCAGGTCGGCGAGGCGGCGCAGACCGTCGTCGACGAGCGCGATGTCCTCCGCCGAGCGCAGACCCTTCTGCGGCCCGAAGACTGCGGCCGCACCCCGGGGGCCGGTGAGCGGGTTGGTGACGTCGGTCAGCACGCGCACCTCGGGCGCCGCTCGCAACCCCGTCAGGTCGACCGCGGCGATCTCGGCGAGCCCTCGGGCACCGCGGGCCACGGGCGCGCCGGACGCGTCGAGGAACCGCGCACCCAGCGCGGTGAGCATCCCGGTGCCGCCGTCGGTCGAGGCGCTCGACCCGATGCCGACCACGAGACACGAGACGCCGTGGTCGAGGGCTGCGGCCATGGCCTGGCCGAGGCCCCTCGTGTCGGCATCCCAAGGCCGCAGCTCGTCGAGGAGCTCGATTCCGGAGGTCGAGCCGAGGTCGACCACCGCGGTTCCCGCGGGCGCATCCTCGCTCGGCGGCAGCAGCAGCCACGAAGTGTCGACGCGCGTTCCGGAAGGGCCGTCGACGACCACCGGCATCCGGACCGCGCCGGGGACCGCGGCCTCGAACGCGGCGACCGTGCCCTCCCCGCCGTCTGCCATCGGCCGATGCACGAACTCGGCGGCGGGATCCACCGCAGCCCAGCCCTCGGCGAGCGCGGCCGCGGCATCGGCCGCCGTGATCGTGCCCTTGAAGCTGTCGGGCGCCAGCACCACGCGGGTCATCGGGTGATCGCGGGAGTGCTCGCCCGCACGACGACCTCGACAGGGAGCGGCGACTGTTCCCAGTCGGCGTCGACCGTCGCACGGAACGCCTGGTAGCCCACCTCGGTCAGCGGCACGCGGACGGTCGTCAGGGCCGGTGACACATCGCTCGCGGCCGGCACGTCGTCGAAGCCGCAGACCGCGATGTCCGCACCGATCTCACGACCGGCATCGCGGATGGCCGACATCGCGCCGATCGCGACGACGTCGCTGATCGCGAAGACGAGGGTTCCCGCCGGCACCCCGTCGGCGAGCGCGGCTGCCATGCCCGCACTCCCCGATTCACGTCGGAAGTCGCCCCGCCGCACGCTCTCCACCACGCCTCCGGAGGCCTCGAACCCGGCGCGGAAGCCGGCCAGGCGATCGTCGGAGGTACGCACACCCTCGGCGGCGCCCAGGATGATCGCCGAGCGGTAACCGAGCTCAGCCATTCGCCGCGCCAGCGTCTCGGCACCGGAACGGTTGTCGATCTCGATGCGGCGGTCGGCATCGCCGTCCGGCCCGAAGGCGACGACCGTGCCGCCCAGGCGGGCGAACTCGGCGAGCTCGTGCGCGGTGTCGACCTCCATCGGCTCCTGCGTGCGAGAAGCCGCGAGGATCAGCCCGCGCGGCCGCTGACCGCGCAGGGCACGCACGATCCGCGCCTCCCGCGCCTGGTCGCGTTCGGTGATCGCGATCGTCACGACCAGCCCGTGCTCATCGGCACCACGCGCGACGCCGGACGCGATCAGACCGAAGTAGGGGTCGGCGATGTCGGCGACGAGCAGGGCGATGACGGGGGACGTTCCCCGGGCGATCGCCTGGGCGGAGACGTTGGCCGTGTAGCCGAGCTTCGCGGCCGCGGCTTCGACGCGTTCGCGGAACGACTCGGCCACCTTGCGCTCCGAGCCGTTGAGCGCGCGCGAGGCCGTCGCCAGGGAGACACCGGCTTCCCGCGCCACATCGTGCAGCGTGGGCGCGGGGCCGCGGGGATGACGTGAGGCGCGCTCCGACGCCGGCCGCTCCGCGGGCGATGCGGGGTTGGTCATGTCTCCGAGCCTACTTCCCGACTCTTCGTCACTCGGGCCTCTCGAGATAGTCGCGCAGTGCTGCGGCCTCGCGTGCGAGCAGGGCCGGATCGTCGCCGGGTATGAACTCGAGAAGTGCATCCCGTGGGGGCGCTGCGGCCGACGTCGCCGCCGCGAAGAACCGCGTCCACAGCGCATCCCGCGCCCGCAGCGGCAGCCGCTCGTCCTGCGGCCACCAGGAGAAGACATGCGCCGCGCTCGTGTGCGCGGCGAGCGCGAGGTACTCCTCCAGCACGGTGTCGACCGAGGCTCCGACCGTCGGCTGCCAGTATGTCGACAGCGCGGGGCTTCCGACCTCGTCGAGCAGCCGCAGTGTGGTCGGCGCCGTGTCGGCGAGCGTGCGGGAGTGGAACTCGAGGGCGAGCGTGATGCCGCGGTCTGCCGCCTCCGCTGTCGCGGCCTGCACCCGGTCGACCACCGCGCTCCAGTCGCCGGCGGTCGCGGCATCCGAGCCGATCCTGCCCGCCCAGATGCGCACCCGGTCGGCGCCGAGCGCCTCGGCGCTGTCGAGCACCGGCGTCAGGGGCTCGTCCGCTCCGGCACGGAAGTACGACCCATACGACGCGACCGCGAGGCCCGCGTCGGCAGTGAGGCGGGCGACCTCCCCGGCTCGGACGATGTCTCCCGACGGCACGTGCACGTCGCCGCCCCACTCGATCGCCTCGAGCCCGGCATCCGCTGCGAGCTCGACGATCCGCTCGGGCGCGAGCTCGCGGAACGTCACCGAGCACAGTCCGGGGCGGGTGCGGGTCATGGCGTCATCCTCTCAGTCCCGAGCGGCGACCGGCGCGCGTCATCCGAGGTGCGGGGAGACGGCCGCGGCGAAGGTCTCGGCCGTGCGGCGCACGACGTTCTCCGGCGCGTCCGCCCAGATGTCGGCGTTGAAGATCTCAACCTCGATGTCGCGGTCGTACCCGGTCGCGATGACAGCTCGGGTGAGCGAACCGAAGTCGATCACCCCGTCGCCCGTGTAGTGCCGCGAGAGCAGCACGTCGGCGGGAAGGGGCGTCTTCCAGTCGCACACCTGGTAGGTGGCGATGCGGCCTTCGCGACCCGCACGGGCGATCTGCTCGAGCACCTGCGGATCCCACCAGATGTGGAAGGTGTCGACCGCGGCCCCCACCACGGCGGGCTCGAAGTCGGCGGCGATGTCGAGCGCCTGACCGAGCGTCGAGACGACGGCACGATCGGAGGCGAACATCGGATGCAGCGGCTCGATCGCGAGCGTAACGCCCGCGGCCTTCGCCTCGGGTGCGAGAACGCCGATCGCATCGCGGACGCGCTCGCGCGCCCCGATCAGGTCGCGCGACCCCTCGGGCAGGCCACCCGCGACGAGCACGAGCACCGCGGTCGAGCCCTCGGCACCGGCGGCGGCCAGGGTCGCGGTCTCCTCGATGGCCCGACGGTTGTCGTCGAGGGCGGCCTCCCGCTCGGCCCCGGCGGGCAGCGTGAAGAAGCCGCCGCGGCAGTGGGTCGTGAAGCGCAGCCCCGAGTCGGACAGCATCCGTGCCGCGACGTCGAGGCCGACCTCGTTGACGGGCTCGCGCCACAGTCCGATCGCCTGGATGCCGGCGTCGGCGGTGACCCGCAGGGCCGTGGCCAGGTCGGCGTATTTGACGGTGGCCTGGTTGATCGACAGGCGCGGATCCACGGCGCTCACGCGTCCGCCCCGTTCAGGCGCAGCATCCCGTGCCAGCGTTCGCGGGCGAGGTCGGGCTGCTCGAGCGCGAGCGAGGCGTTGGCGAGCTCGACGATGCGGCTCAGATGCGGCAGGCTGCGCGCGGAGTGCAGGCCTCCCACCATCTGGAACGCCGGTTGGTGCCCGTTCAGCCAGGCGAGGAAGGCGACACCGGTCTTGTAGTAGAAGGTCGGCGCGGCGAAGACCTGTCGGCTGAGCTCCTCGGTCGGGCCGAGGATGCGCAGGTACGCCTCCGGGTCGCCGGCATCCAGCGCCTGGATCGCCGCCGACGCCACCGGGGTGATCGCCGCGAACGCCCCGAGCAGTGCGTCCGAATGCCCCGCGCCGTCGCCGACGGTGTCGCCGCCGATCAGGCTCACGTAGTTGAAGTCGTCGCCGGTGAACATGCGCACGCCCTCGGGCAGTCGCTCCCGCACCGAGATCTCGGACTCGGCGTTCAACAGGCTCATCTTGACGCCGGCGACCTTGCCGGGGTTCTCCTCGATCACATCGAGCAGCACCGCGGATGCCGTCTGCCAGTCATCGGCTCCGAAGTATCCGGCCAGCTCGGGGTCGAAGGCCGTGCCGAGCCAGTGCAGCACCACGGGAGCGGTCGCGCGCGACAGCACCTCGCGGTAGACGCGGCGGTAGTCGTCGGCATCCGTCGCGACGCGGGCGAGGTGGCGCGAGGCCATGAGCACGGGGCCGGCCCCCTGCTCCTCGGTGAAGTGCAGCTGCTCGAGGTAGGCGGCGATGACCTGTTCGAGTGAGATGTGCGTCTCGGCGACGTGGTCGGTGTTGACGCCGACGACGACCGAGCCGCCCTCCTCCCGGGCGACCTCGGCGCTGCGGGCGATCAACTCGCGGGTGGCCGCGGCATCCAGCCCCATGTTCCGCTGCGCGGTGTCCATGGCGTCGGCGACGCCGAGCCCCCACGAGTACACGTTGCGCCGGAACGCGAGCGTGGCATCCCAGTCGATGTCGGCCGGCTGTCCCGGGGTGTTGTCGGCGTGGACCTTCGGCACCACGTGCGCGGCGGCATAGGCGACGCGGCTCTGCAGCGGGACGGTCGGACGGGTGTAGGCGCCCGAGTCGTTGAGGGAGGCGTCGGCGGTCTCACCGGTCGTACGGAGAAGACGGAGGGTGCTCATGCGCGTCTCAGCCCAGCGTCAGCGGCGAGAGGGCGATCTTGCGACCCTCGGCACTCGAGGTCAGACCGGCCTCGGCGAACTGCACGCCGCGGGCACCGGCGAGCAGGTCGAACGGGTAGTCGGTCCCCTCGACGTAGGAGACCAGGTACTCCTCCCACTGCTGACGGAAACCGTTGAGGAACACGTCGTTGGTGGGCACCTTCTGCCAGTCGGCGTCGTAGTCGCGGGTGTCTTCCAGGTCGGGGTTCCAGACCGGCTTGGGGGTGGCGTTGCGGGGCTGGATCTTCGCGCCGAACAGCCCGACGACGGCCGAGCCGTGCGTACCGTCGACCTGGAACTCGACGAGCTCGTCGCGGTTCACCCGCACGGTCCACGAGGAGTTGATCTCGGCGATCACGCCGCCCTCGATCTCGAAGATGCCGTAGGCCGCGTCTTCGGCTGTGGCCGTGTAGTGCTCACCCTTCTCGTCCCAGCGGTCGGCGATGTGCACGGCCGCCTGCGCGTAGACGCTCTTGACTTCGCCGAAGAGGTTCTCGAGCACGTAGTTCCAGTGCGGGAACATGTCGGTGATGATGCCGCCGCCGTCTTCGGTGCGGTAGTTCCAGCTCGGGCGCTGCGCCGGCTGCCAGTCGCCCTCGAACACCCAGTAGCCGAACTCGCCGCGCACCGAGAGGATGCGACCGAAGAAACCGGAGTCGATCAGGCGCTTGAGCTTCTGCAGGCCCGGAAGGTAGAGCTTGTCGTGCACGACGCCGGTCTTGACACCAGCGTCCTTCGCGAGGCGGGCGAGCTCGAGCGCCTCCTCCAGCGACTCGGCGGTCGGCTTCTCGGTGTAGATCGCCTTGCCCGCCGCGATGGCCTTGCGGATCGCGGTGGCGCGGGCCTTGGTGACCAGGAAGTCGGCGTAGATCTCCCACTGCGGGTCGGCGAGGGCGGCGTCGAGGTCGGTCGTCCAGTCTTCGATGCCGTGCTTCGCGGCGAGCTCGGCGAGCTTGGCCTCGCTGCGACCGACGAGAATCGGCTTCACCGTGATGCGGGAACCGTCGGGCAGCTCGATGCCGCCCTCTTCGCGGATCGCGAGGATCGAGCGCACCAGGTGCTGCCGGTATCCCATGCGTCCGGAGACGCCGTTCATGATGATGCCGATCTCGCGGGTGTTCGCCTGGGCCATGGTGTTCCGTTTCTTTCGCGGGAAGCTGTCGGTGCTTCCTCTCGACCGTGAGTGGAAAGCGCTTTCCGAGATCATGCCATGAGACGAGAGCCGAACGCAACCGAAGCGCTTTCGCGCCGAAGGTCAGGCGGTGCTGTCGCGCTCGACGAGCTCGGTCGGGACGACCGCAGCGGTCTCGCCCTGCGGGGCACCCTCGATCGCATCCACCAGCGCCGAGACCGCGCGGTGGGCGAGGGCGGCGAAGTCCTGCCGGATCGTGGTGAGCGGTGGGCGGTAGTTCGCCGCATCGGGCACGTCGTCGAAGCCGATGACCGCGACATCCTCGGGCACGCGGCGGCCGGACTCGGCCAGGGCGCGCATCAGCCCGAGCGCCATCTGGTCGTTGGCGCAGAAGACCGCGGATGCTGTCGCCAGCGCTCCCGCTGCCGAATATCCCGAGTCGGCACTCCAGTCGCCGCGGACCACGGCGGACGGACGGATGCCGGCGGCGGTCAGGGTCTCGCGCCATCCCCGCTCGCGCTCGACGGCCGCAAAGGAATCTTCGGGGCCGGCGAGGTGGTGCACGGCGTCGTGCCCGAGGTCGAGGAGCCGCGCCGTGGCGACGGCCGCACCGCCCGCGTGATCGCTGTGCACGGAGGTGAATCCCGCGTCGGTCGGCGCGTCGACCACGACCAGGCGCAAACCCGCGGGGGGCTGCGTCGCCGGGACGAGTGCCGATGCCTCGTTGAGCACGATCGCGCCGTCGACCTCCTGCTCGGCGAGCCGCTCGAACGCCTCGGCGACGCCGTCGGTCGCGGTCACGAGCGTCAGGGCGTATCCGCGTTCCGCCGCCGCTTCGGCCGTGGCCTGCAGCATCCGCGAGTTGCCGACCGTGGCGAGCGTGGTGACGACGAGGCCGATGGTCTGCGAGCGACCGGTCCGAAGGGCGCGGGCCGCACGGTGCGGACGGTACCCGAGCTCGGCCATCGCTCCCTCGACGCGGGTGCGGGTGCCGGGGTCGACGCGAGGGCTGCCGTTGACGACACGGGAGACGGTCTGACCCGAGACCCCGGCGCGGGCGGCGACCATGGCCATCGACACGCGACCGGACGCCGACCGAGGCCGTCCGGAGCCCGTTTTCCCGACCAGGTCGTGTTCGCTTCCCACGCACATTCTCCGTTCGACACCCGTGCACAACTCCGCAATGTTGACGTTATCACGGGTCTATGGCTACCATGTTTACGTGAACACGCACGATCTTCCTGAGTTGCGCACCGAGACCCTCGGCGCCGGCGTCGTCAAACGCGCCACCACCCTCGCCGACGGCCGCGACCTCATCTACTACGACGATCCGGGCACCGCGCTCGGAACCGAACGCGCGGTCGATGCCCGCACGCTCGACCCGCGTCCTGACACCGCCACCATGCGCCTCGACGTGCTCACGGGCGACTGGATCACGGTCGCCGCCAACCGGCAGAACCGCGTCATGATGCCCAGCGCCGACGCCGACCCGCTCGCACCGCAGACCCCGGGCAACCCCTCCGAGGTGCCGTCCCGCTACGACGTCGCGGTGTTCGAGAACCGCTCCCCCGCGTTCGGCCCCGCCCTCGCCGAGGCCGTCGGCACCGCGCCGCAGGCATCGAACGCGCCGCGCGGCCTCGACGACCTCGCCGCCCTGGGCCTCGGTCGCACCCGCACGTCGGTCGGCCGCTGCGAGGTGGTCTGCTTCAGCCCCGACCACTCCGGCTCGTTCGGCACGCAGTCCGTGACCCGTGCTCGCACGGTCATCGAGGCCTGGGCCGACCGCACGGCCGCGATCTCGAAGCTGCCCGGCATCCAGCAGATCTTCCCGTTCGAGAACCGCGGCGAGGCGATCGGGGTCACCCTGCCGCACCCGCACGGCCAGATCTACGCCTACCCCTACGTGACGCCGCGCACCACCCGGCTGCTCGAGTCGATCGACCGCACCGCGCCCGACCTGTTCCAGCACATCCTCGAGTCCGAGCAGGCCTCCGAGCGCGTGGTGTTCCGCGGCGAGCACTGGACGGCCTTCGTGCCGTTCGCCGCCCGCTGGCCCCTCGAGGTGCACCTGATGCCGCACCGCCACGTGCCCGACTTCGCCGAGACGACCGAGGCCGAGCGCGACGAGCTCGCCCCGCTCTACCTGCGCCTGCTGCGCGGCGTCGATGCCCTCTACGAGACTCCGACCCCGTACATCGCCGCCTGGCACCAGGCCCCCGTGCACGTCGGTCGCGACACCGTGCGCCTGCACCTGCAGCTGACGAGCCCGCGCCGGGCCGCCGACAAGCTGAAGTTCCTCGCCGGGTCTGAGGCCGCGATGGGGGCATGGGCCGCCGAGGTTCCGCCGGAGGTGGGTGCCGCACGACTCCGCGAGGCGATCGAACGCTCCTCGCAAAACCTGACCGCGACCTCGACCTCCGACGGAGCATCCGCATGACCGCCGCCCACGACGACGCCCGCGCACTGTTCGCCGAGCTCACCGGTCGCGAGCCCGACGGCCTCTGGTCGGCACCCGGACGCGTCAACCTGATCGGCGAGCACACCGACTACAACGACGGCTTCGTGCTGCCGTTCGCCATCCCCCAGCGCACGGTCGCCGCGGTCGGGCTGCGCGACGACGACCGCGGCCGGGTCCTGGTCGGCTCGACCTTCGCGGATGAACCGGTCGAGGTCGGTCTCGACGAGCTCGACGGACTCTTCCCGACCGCGCCGGGCGCACACCCCGCCGTCCCGGAGTGGGCCGCGTACCCGCTGGGCGTGGCCTGGGCGCTGCGGCACGCGACCGCCGAAGACGGCCCGTTCCGCGGCCTCGACATCGCGATCGCCTCCGACGTGCCGGTGGGGGCCGGGCTCTCCTCGTCCGCCGCGATCGAGGGGGCGACGGCATCCGCCCTGAACGAGCTCTGGGGCACCGGCCTCGACGCCACGGCTCTGGCCCGCGTCGGACGCCGTGCCGAGAACGAGGCCGTCGGAGCTCCCACCGGGATCATGGACCAGATGGCGTCGATGCTCGGACAGCCCGACACCGCGATCTTCCTCGACTGCCGCTCGCTCGAGGCCCGGCCGGTGCCGCTCGGCATCGCCGAAGCCGGACTCGCGATCCTCGTGATCGACACCCGCGTCAAGCACGCCCACTCCACCGGCGGCTACCGCGAACGCCGGGCGTCGTGCGAGCTCGGGGCATCGCTCATGGGCGTGCCTGCCCTGCGCGACATGTCGATCGCCGAACTCCCGCGCGCTCAGGAGTTGATGGACGACGTGACCTTCCGCCGCGTGCGTCACATCGTCACCGAGAACCAGCGCGTGCTCGACACCGTCCAGGTGCTGCAGGAGCAGGGCGCCAGGGCCATCGGCGACCTCCTCGTGGCATCGCACGTGTCGATGCGTGACGACTTCGAGATCTCGACCGTCGAGCTCGACACCGCCGTCGACACCGCACTGGCCGCCGGCGCTCTCGGCGCCCGCATGACCGGTGGGGGTTTCGGGGGAGCCGCGATCGCGCTGATCGAGCAGGATGCCGTCGGCACCGTGTCGGATGCCGTGACCGCCGCGTTCGCCGCCTCGGGATTCGGCGCACCGCACCTGTTCACGGTCACCCCATCCGCAGGTCCGCTCCGCGACGCCTGAGAGAATGATCGATCGAGCCGCGATCACTCCGCGGCAGGAGAGGAACGCAATGTCCTGGATCGTCACCGGCGGCGCCGGCTACATCGGAGCCCACGTCGTGCGGGCCCTCGCAGAAGCCGGGCTCACCCCGGTCGTGCTCGACGACCTCTCCAGCGGCGTCGCGTCGTTCGTGCCGGAGGGCGTGCCGTTCGTGCAGGGCAGCATCCTCGACCGCGCGCTCGTCGAGAAGACGCTGCGCGACCACGACGCCCAGGGCGTCATCCACGTGGCGGGATACAAGTACGCCGGCGTCTCGGTGCAGCGCCCGCTGCACACCTACGCGCAGAACGTCGAGGGCACCCGGATCATCCTCGAGGCGATGGAAGCCGCGGGCGTCTCGAACATCGTCTTCTCGTCTTCGGCCGCCGTGTTCGGCACCCCCGACGTCGCCCTCGTCGTCGAGGACACCGCCAAGAAGCCGGCCAGCCCCTACGGCGAGTCGAAGCTCATCGGCGAGTGGCTGCTGCGCGACCAGGCGATCGCGACGGCCGATTCCGCGCGCCCGCTGCGGCACACCTCGCTGCGGTACTTCAACGTGGTGGGCTCCGCCGATCCGACGGTCTATGACGTGAGCCCGCACAACCTCTTCCCGATCGTGTTCGAGGCGCTGCTCGCGGGCAAGACCCCGAAGATCTTCGGTGACGACTACGACACCGCAGACGGCACGAACGTGCGCGACTACGTGCACGTGGGCGACATCGCCGCCGCGCACGTCGCCGCCGCCCAGCGCCTCGCCGACGGAAGCACCATCGAGGCGGCGTACAACCTCGGCTCCGGCGACGGACTCAGCGTGAAGCAGATCATGGATGCCGTCGCCCGCGTGACCGGCATCGACTTCGCACCCGAGATCGGTCCCCGCCGCCCCGGCGACCCCGACCGCATCGTCGCGACCGGCGAGCTCGCCGCCCGCGACCTCGACTGGACCATGCGGTACACGGTCGACGAGATGGTGCGCACGGGGTGGGAGGCGCGGCAGGCGGCGTCGGCCTGAGTCTTCGACTTGTGGGGACGGGCTCCGGGTCGCGACTCTGTCGCACGGGGGGCGTCGCGCCTCCTCCGTGCTGAGTATGAGAGATGGCCTCAGATGTCGCGGGTGCGGATGGGGTAGAGCCAGAAGCACAGCCACGCGAGGGCGGTGAACACGAGCGGGATCACGGCGAGCATCAGACGGATGCCGCCGTCGACGCTCTCGGGCTGCGCGTCGCCGAGCGTGGCATCGAAGCCGGATGCCGTCAGCACCACCGCGGCCACGACGGCCTGCAGCACCACCGATCCGCGCACCACGAAGCCGTTGACCCCGAAGTAGGCGCCCTCGCGGCGGTGCCCGGTGCGCGCGGCATCCTCATCGATGATCTGCGCCAGCATGACCTCGAGCAGCTGCAGCAAGCCGCCGACGCCCACGCCGACCGCGACGCCGACCAGCACCGCCCCGAGCACGTTCGACGGCGCCAGGTAGCCGAGCACGGCGACTCCGAACACCGTCACACTCCACAGCACCGCCGTGCGCGGCGAGGTGCGGCGGACGACCGCGCTCCAGAGCACGATCGACGGGATCGCGGTGACGAAGATCGCGCCGAGAAGCAGACTGCCCTCCCCCTCCGGCGCGCGCAGGGAGTACCGCACGTAGAAGGGGATCGCGGCGAGGATCACCGCGATCGAGGTCTGCACGAACAGCGACCCGAGCACGTAGGGAACGAAGGCCCGATTGCGGAAGGTGTACTTCAGTTGGTCACCCCACCGCATCGCTTCCGCTGCCGCTTCCGGAACCCGGCGCTCGATCATCCCGCCGAAGAACGACCACACGAGCAGCACGAGGCACACGGCGCCCAACACCAGGGCCATCCCCGGCCACCCGAGCGCGCTGTACAGGGCGGGCGCGCCGGCCGTGCCCAGTACCATGCCGAGGATCGCGAAGATCTGCCGCGGCACGTTGCCGCGCGCCCGCTCCTCGGTCGTGCGGAAGATCTCGGGGAACAGCGCCGAGATGTTCAGCACCACGACGACGAACGCGATGTCGTACACGGCGACGACCACGAGGAACCACACGATGAGACCGGCGGCCGGGAGCTCGGGCGGCATCCACACCAGCGCGAAGGCGACCACGAGCGGCACGATGCCCAGACCGATCCAGGGGATGCGCCGACCCCAAGGGGTGCGCATCCGGTCGGAGATCGTGCCGACGACCGGATTCAGCACCGCGTTCAGGATGCCGTGGGCGATCATCGCCGCAGCCACCCATCCGGCCGGCACGGCGAGGTGCGAGACGTAGAAGTAGACGATGAAGGCCGAGAAGGTCTGCGCCATGAGCTGGGTCGGGAACCCGGATGCTCCGAACGCGATCGTCTGCGCCCTGGTCGGCGCCGCATCCAGCCGTCGATCGCGCAGGCGTTCGCCCAGAACGGTCATCGGTCGCCGGCCCGCTGCAGGTCGCGCAGGTCGCGCCAGCCGATGCGCACGAGCGCCTCGTCTTCGATGGCCTGCAGCACGGCGGGGTCGGTGAGCAGACGCAGCTCGTAACCGCGCTTCGCCGCGCTGAAGTCGACCGCGGCCCGGAGCTCGTCGTCGTCGATCATCGGATGCAGGTAGATCTCGGTGACGCCGGCGGGAACGGCGCGCAGCAACGCGATGAAGCCGTCACGCACCTGCTCGTAGGTCTCCTCGTCGGGCTCGCCCTCGCGGAGGAGCTCGAAGGGGTGCGACCACAGGCGATCGATGATCACGACGCCCATCGCATCGGCGGCGGCCGCCGCGTCGTCGAGCTTGGCCTGCAGCGCGGCATCCTCCTCCACCCCGTCCATGCGACGCGGCAGTCGGAACGGGAGGCCGTTGCGGGCGGCGAGATCGAACACCGGGCGCAGGAAGTCATGGCCGGTGACGAGGCCGTAGACCGAGCCCATGTGGTTGTCGAGGTGCGTCACATCGACACCGGCGTCGAGCGCGGCCTGCAGCTGGGCGGCGAGCTCGGCGGCGACGTCGTCGTCGGTCGCGGTCCGCTCGACGGACGCGACATCGACGGGGAAGAACCCGTCGGCATCGACGAGGCTCGTCCCCGTGCCGGTCAGCGGGCGCCAACGGTAGCGTCGCCATTCGCTGGTGAGCACCAGGTGCACGCCCACGTCGAGATCGGTGCGGGACGCCGCGAAGGCCAGGGCTTCGGGCGACCACGAGCACGGCACCATCACGGTCGTCGAGTCGATGCGCCCGGCAGTGAGCAGATCGACGATCGCGGTGTTCGCCGCATGGCACATGCCGAAGTCGTCGGCGTTGAGGATGATCGCCCGCGCGCCGGGAGCGAGACCGAGGCGGTCGGCGAGGTCGGAGGGAGCGGTCATCGGGGATCCTGTCGGGTAGGAATGGGCGATCGGGGCGGCGATCGGGGCGGTGCTCAGCGGCCGGACTTCGCTGCCGGGGTCAGGATGCGGGTGAACAGCATGCTCCGGAGGGCGGAAGCCGCCTCGTCGACGGCGCCGACCAGCGGGGCCTCCGGGCCGAACGAAGAGACCAGGAACCGCAGCGGGAGCTGGGGCGCGTACTCGTCGGCGACGCGCTGGATCGCCTCGACCAGCACGGGATGGGCGGCTTTGCCGCTGAGGATGAACGCCTCGGGGTCGAGCACGAGACCGACGCTGCCGGCGACGAGCACGATGCGCTTGCCGATCTCGGCGACGACGCGGCTCGCGGCCTCGTCGCCGCGACCGGCCGCCTCGAGGTGCTCCTCCAGCCCGGCATCGGCGTCCCGCCCCACCCCGAGCGCGAGGTCTCCGACGACGACGTCACTCACGATGGGTGCCCCGATCGGGAGCGGCGTCTGCGGCAGATACATGACCTCACCGGCGACTCCGGAGAACCCGCGATGAAGCGCGCCGTCGATCACGATGCCGGCTCCGATCCCGTCGTCGAGGAGCAGCAGAGCGAAACTGGCGAGGTCGCCGCCCGCGCCCGCCGTGAGCTCGGCGAGGGCGGCGAGATTGACGTCGTTCTCGATGCGCACGGGGCAGCCGAGCGACGCGGTCAGCGCGGCGCGGAAGGCACCGCCGTCCGGACCGAGATCGTCGCGGATGCCGCCGTCGGCGGTGACGATCCCGGGAATGCCGACGACCGCGAGGTGGATCGCCCCCTTGGCCGCCTTCACCGAGAGACGGCATCGGTCGACGAGGGCGACGATGTGCTCGACGCGGTCCTCCTGCAGCGGTAACACGGCGTGCTCCTCTGCGTGCACGACTCCGCGGGCGTCGACGAGCACCACGTGCGCGGCATGGTGGTCGATGTGCACGGCGGCGGCGAACCCGAGCCGCGGATGCAGGGTCACACGACCGGCGGCAGGCCCCCGCGTCTCGCGGTCGACCCCCGCGGCGGCGACGGCTCCCGCCGCTTCCAGCATCCGCAGCACCTGGGTGACGGCCGTGCGGGAGAGACCCGTCGCTGACATCAGCTCCGTGCGGGTCTGCGGGCCGCTGCGCGCGAGGGACTCCAGGATCGCGCGACCGTTGAGCGTGCGTAGCAGGCCCTGCGGTCCCGCGAGTGGTCTGGACATGTGTTCCGGCGTCTGCCTCTCGATTCACGTACGGCCCCAGAAACGGGGCCCGGCGCAATGCCCGCAAGCATGCCACATCGTGTCGCACAGGTCGACAGTTCACGCCGAGACGGTCGAGGCCACTCATGCTCTGAGCACTGTCGAGCGGCAGGCCGCGGGTGCAGGTCGCGACGTCGTTGTTCGTGGCGTCGTCGTCCGTGGCGTCGTTGTTCGCGGCGTCGTCGGTCTCGCTGTCGTCGTCCGTGGTGTCGCGGGTCGTGGTGTCGCGGGTCGTGGTGTCGCGGGTTGTGGTGTGCGCCAGCGTCTGGCGGGGTCCCACCAGGCGGGTCCGCGGACGTGGGGTGTGCCGTGGCGCATCCGGATCTCCCATCCGCTGGTGTCGAGGGTGCGGTGGTGGTGCCAGCAGAGAGCGACACCGTTGTCGGTATGGGTGGGGCCGCCGCGGGCGTGCTCGGTGACGTGGTGGATCTCGCACCAGGTCGCGGGGACATGACAACCGGGGATGAGGCACTCACGGTCGCGGAGGGTGATCGCGCGGCGTTGATGGACGGTGAAGATCCGGTCGGTGGTGCTGATGCCGATGATCCGCCCGTGCGGGTCGAACAGCACCCGTTGCACCCCGCCCGCGCACGCGGTGTGCGCGGCGACACGGGTGGAGACGGGGGTGTCGATGCCGTCGACGTGCGCCCAGCCGCGACCGGACGTGTAGTCGTCTGCGGTGATGGACACGATCAGGGTGGGTGCACTGCCGCCCAGGCGTGGGGTGTCGTCGTGGCGGGCGGCGATGCCGAGGATCGCGGCGAGGGTGTCGTGCTGCTTCTGCGACCGGGAGCGCGTGTCGACCATCCGCCCCGGGTCACCGGACGGGAGCGCGTCGTCGTCCATACCCGCGTCATCGAGGGTTTCCGAGTTCGTCTCCGAGTTCGTTGTCGAGTTCGTTTCCGAGTTCGTCTCCCCCGTCGGACGGAACACGACTCCGGGGACGGGTGGTCCGTCGACTTTGGGGTTCAGGTACGCGTCGAACAGGCGCTGCAACTGTCCCGCGACCTCGGGCAGCAGCCTGCCCCGGATCGGGATGACCCCGTCTTTCGCGCGCCCGAGCGTCAGCCCCCGTACTCGCATCGCGATGTCGTCCGCGGGTTCCGCGCCGTCGGGGTCGAGATACTGCACGATCACCTGCGCCAACAACCGCAGATCCTCCGCCGTCGCCGCCGGTCCAACCTCCCCACCAGCGTCCGGTTCCGCATCCGCATCCGCGAATCCGCGCGCGTACGCGGCGAGCTCCGCATCCGCCCGCAACCGGTCCGCCGTCCCGATCCGGGACCCGGCCTGCTCGATCGGCCCGATCGCCGCCAACAGCCCCGCTACCCCGATCGTCCCGTCCACCAACGCCTCCCGCAACGCCGGCCACCGCGCCGGCAACCACGCCCCCGACGACAACCCCACCTCCCGCCGCACCGCCTTCGCGGCCCTCACCACCCGCCC
>NZ_JAAUVO010000012.1:0-126848 GCF_012030385.1 Microbacterium sp. B19(2022) | reverse complement strand
GCGAGAGGGGACCGGGGTCAGCGGCGGACGCGGGCGCGCGTCTTCGCGACGCTCGCGAGGGTCGCCCGCACCGGGGTGCCGAGGTAGAGGCCGAGCGAGGCGCCGGATGCCAGACCGATGCCGATCACCGCCGCGTCGATGAGCGATCCGCCGGCGACCAGCATCCCCGTGGACGTCCCGGTGGCGTGCACCATCTCCAGAAGTCCCTGGAACACGGCGACACCGGGAACGAGGGGGACGATGGCCGCGGTCGTGACCGCGACCGACGGGACGTGCAGGTTGCGGGCGATCAGCATCCCGAGGAAGCTCGCGAGCAGAGCACCGACTGCGCTCGCCGCCGCAGGGTGCAGGTTCAGCGCCACCGAACCCGAGTAGCCCGCGAGGGTCACCGCACTGAGCAGCGCGCTCACCAGGATGATGCGGATGCCGGCGCCGTTGAACACCGCCACGGCGATGGCGATGATGATCGCGCCGGCGAACTGGTTCAGGACCGGACCGAACGGTGCCGGGTCGTCGGGAAGGTCCATCGTGAACCCCAGGACGCTCCCGAGTTCTAGGCCGACGAGGATGCCGATCACCACGCCGAGGGTCTGCATGGTGAGGTCGAGGATGCGCCCGCCGGCGGTGAGCGCGAAGCCGTCGATCGCATCCTGTGCCGCGCCCACCACGGTGAGACCGGCCAGCATCAGCACGATGCCCGAGGCGACGATGATCGACGGGCGGATGCCGACGAACGGCTCGATCCCCGCCGAGCCCAGCGCCGAGACGACCACCGCCACGACGGTGGTCACGAACCCTCCGGCGATCTGGCTGAAGAACAGCGGAACGCGGAGGCGAGCGAGACCGGCCTGGGTCAGAGCCGCGCACAGCGCCGCGATGAACGTGAGACCGACGATGATCGGGGAGGCGCCGAGCATGATGCTGACCCCGACGGCGAGCAGGGCGCGCGCCACGATCACGACCGGCTGCTGATAGCGGAACGGCACCCGGCGGATCGCTCGGAAGGTCGTGCGCGCGGATTCCAGGTCGAGCCCGTCGGCGATATCGGCGACGAGCGCCTGCACGCGCTGCAGCTTCGCGTGATCGGGGGCCGTCACCCGCACGACGCGCACCAGGGTCTCCGGCCAGACCTCCCCGCTCAGGTGGAACGACACCGTGATCGAGTTGTAGGTGACGTCGACCTGCACGCCCTTCATCCCGTACGCATCGCAGACGCGGGTGATGGCCAGCGTCACCTCGTGGGCGGACGCACCGACGGCGAACATCGACTCGCCGATCCTCGTCGCCAGGTCGAGGACTCGGGGGACCGTGCGCTCGTCGATGACGGGCAGGACCTCGGTGTGCGCGACCGTGGAGGGATCGGTGTGGAGCAGGCGGCGCACCGAGGAGAGCAGTGGCCGGCGGGGGGTCGCGGACATATCATCCATTCTCCCGGACGGGAGAGCCGTCTGCCGCGGTCTCAGTCCTGCGCGAAGATCTCGGGGTGCGCGCCGATGAGCTCGGCCTGCTCCGTCCACGAGAGGCCCACGATGCTCAGCACCACGCGCACGACGGTGGAGTCCGCGTCGGTGGTGGTGAGTCGAAGCTCGCGTAGCGTCGCCCGCGCCGTCTCCTCGATGAGGAAGGCGAGCAGCTCGGCCGGCATGTCTCCACGGAACGCCCCGGATTCCACTCCGGCCCTCGTCAGGTCGCGGATCCGTCGGCGCAGCGGTGCGAGGGCGAGCACGGTGTCGGTCAGATGCGCATCATCGAGGGCGATGTTGGCCGACGCGCGCACGGCCGAGGCCTCCCGCCACAGTCGCGTCGCCATGCGCGCGAGGGTGACCCGCGGGTCGGATTCGTCTGTCGCCTCGGCGATCGCGTTGAACCGCTGAGCGCCGACGGCGATCACCTCGCGCAGCAGGCTGTCGCGGTCGGCGAAATGGCCGTACACGGAGCGCCGCGTGAGGCCGGCGGCCTGTGCGATCACATCGAGCGACGCCGTGGGGTTGGTCGCGAGCACCGCCTGCGCCGCGCGCAGCAGGGCCTCGCGGTTGGCGAGCGCATCGCGTCGACGTCGAGGATTCGGTGCGGTCACTTCATGGTCCTTTCGCGGAGACACAGGAGTCACGACATCAACTTGGTCGACGCGAGTGCGTCGACGAGCTTGCGGTTGTACGTCATCAACGGGCGACGGAGCACGAGACCGAGGAGCAGCGCGGGGATGATGAACAGCGCGAGCGCGCCCAGCGACCACCAGAAGTCGCCCTGGTAGACGCCGGCGATCGCCGATCGCACCATGTTCACGGCGTAGGTCGCGGGCAGGAACGGGCTGATGCTCTGGAACCAGTCGGGCAGCAGCTGCAGCGGATACGCGCCGCCCGAACCGGAGATCTGGATCACCAGGAGCAGCACCGAGAGGGCCTTGCCCGCATTGCCGAACGCGACCACCGCCGTGTAGACGATGAGGGTGAACACGGTCGAGATCGCCCACCCTGCCAGGATGAGCAGGAGCGGATGCGCGGGTTCGACCTGGACGAAGAGGATCAGCCCGAGGGTCAGCAGCGTGCTCTGTGCGAGCCCGACCAGGCCGAAGATGCCGTAGCGGCCGAGATACTTCTGCGTCGGGGTGAGTTCGGGGCGATCGGGGAGCGTCTCGGCGTTCACGTCGACGCGGATCGTCACGGTCATCAGCAGCGCACCCACCCAGAGGGCCAGGATCATGTACAGCGGTGCCATGGCCGCGCCGAAACCGGCCACCGGGAACACCGCGGTGCGGTCCACGCGTACGGGTTCGGCGAGGGACGTGGCGAGCACGCCGGGGTCGGCGCCCATCAGCTCACTGAGATCGCCGGTGTCCGCGGCCTTCGTCATCGCCTGCTGCACGGTGTCGAACCGGTCGGCCAACGAGTTCAGCGATGCCGACAGCTGCGTCGTGGCCTGCTGTGCGCGCGAAAGCGTCGATTGCACGGAATCGGATGCTCCGGAGAGGCCGGACGTGATGCCGGAGAGGTCGGAGCGGATCGCCGAGACGTCGGAGCCGATCTGCGTGAGGGTCGACGAGAGGGAGTTCAGCTGTGCCTTCAGCCCGTTGTCGTACGTGCTCCGTGCATCCGTGATCGCCTTCTTCGCCGCGGCGATCGCGGCGGTGATCTCCTGATGCGAGCTCTGCGCCGAGTCGTTGCCGGCCGCGATCTCGGTCGCCGCGGTCTGGAGGCGCTCCTGCAGGGCCTGCTGCCGGGCGATGGCCTCATCGAGCCGACTGATTACGGCGTCGAAGTCGGGCTGCGCGGATTCGGGAAGGTTCGGCCCGACCTCCGTCTCCAGGGTGTTCTTGACCGCGGAGTACTGGTCGATCTGCTGCTGCACGCGCTCGGCGAGCGTGTTGATCGCCTGCACCTGACTGCCGCTGAGCGAGTCGGCCCGGGCGTACAGCTCGTCGATGCGCTGACCGACGGTGTCGTAGCTGCTCGCCGTCGCCGCGAGCGCATCCGTCAGGGACTGCGCGGCCGTCTGCAGGGTCGACTTCAGCGTGCCCGCCGCGTCCACCCCGCTGCCGAGGGCGCCGGAGGTGTCGGTGAACGCGTCGCCGGCCGAGCCGACCAGGCCCGAGGCGCTGTCGAGCAGGGGCCGGCTCGCCTCGAGCAGAGCCGTGAAGCTGTCGGCCGTGTGCGCCCCGGAGCGCAGCTGATCGCCCACGCTCCCGAGGCGCGCCTCGATGCGGGTGAGTGCGGCCTGCGTGTCCTCATCGGTGAGGTAGTCCGACATCGACGAGACGAGGCCGAGAGCCACGTCGCCGAGCGTCTGGGCGAAGGTGTCGCTGATCGCGGACGAGACCCCTTCCGCGCCCTGTCCGGTGATCTTCGGCGCCAGGGCGTTCTTCTTCTCGTTCGTGTAGAGCGCGATGTGCGTGCGGTCGCCGCCGTCGGCGTAGAACGTCAGCATGTCGGCGCTGAACGTCTCGGGCAGCACGATGGCGGCGTAGTACTCGCCGGACTTCGTCCCGTCGATCGCGTCGTGCTCATCCGTGATGACCCAGTCGAGCTGGTCGTTCCCGCGGAGCTGCGAGAGGACCTGTTCGCCGACGTTCACGCGGATCGGCACGAGGTCGCTCTCGTACCCGGCATCGGTGCTCGCGACCGCGATTTTCAGATCCTTCGTGTTCGCGAACGGATCCCAGCTGGCGATGACGTTGAACCAGGTGAACAGCGACGGGATGACGACGAGTCCGAAGAGGACGATGCACGCCATCACGTTCTGGGTCGCGTGCCGCACGTCGCGGGCCGTCAGGTGCAGGATGTCCCTCATGCGCGGTCCTCTCCTTCTGCGGTCCGGTGTTCGTCTTCGTCGGTGAGTGGATCTTCGTCCGCGAGATCTTCTTCTGCCTGCTCGGCGTCGTCCTGCTCGGCGGTCTGCTCGGGATCCGGTCCGATGCGGGGTTCCGCTTCCGTCTCCGTCTCCGGATACGGCTGCGCGTCCGGCTCGGGCTCGAACCATTCGGTGAGCAGGGCGTCTGCCTCGGCGCCGCCGGCCGGTGCGTCCGGTGCGTCCGGCACGTCCGGCACAACGGTGACGGCCCGCCCATCCGGCTCGGTGGGGACGACGGGCGTGTACGGGACCGTGTCGGAATTCTCGTCCGTTGAGGCGGGCATGACCGCGTCACGACCGGCGGGCCCGACGAGGGCGAGCTCGCGCAGCTCAGCGTCGTCGAGGGCCGCGACCTCCGCGCCGTTCTCGAAGCTGTGCTTGATGTATTCGATGGCCACGAGGAATCCGATGACGAGCAGGATCCAGAGCGTCCACAGGCCCAGCAGCAGCGCCTTCGATTCGGGGAGCGCCCAGGTGATGACCCCGAGCACGACGAGCCCGGCGACCCCCGTGAGCACCGTCGCCTTCAACAGGGTGGGGTAGCGGCGGGTGAACGGCTCGGCGCGTCGAGCGAGGTCTTCGCGGTATTCGCTGCGGTTCGAGAGCGCGCGGATCACGTCGGTGAGCCGGTACCCGCTGCCGAGGACCTGCACCTTCTCCCCGATCAGGAGGTCGGTCGCGAGTACCTGCCGGTTGAAGAGCAGGGTGAAGTTCGCGAGCCGGCGGCGGAGCACGAGCCCGATGAGGAACGCCAGGGCGACGAACACGGCGAGGGCGCCCAAGTACCGCCAGTAGTGGCCGTCGTAGAACCCGCCGATCGTCTCGCGCATCGCGTCGATGCCGTACGAGAACGGGAGGAGCGGATAGATGGCCCGGAAGAATCCGGGCATCAGCTCGATCGGGTACAGCCCGGATGCGCCGGGGATCTGCATGATCACGAGCAGGATGCACAGGCCGCGGCCGACGTGCCCGAACGCGACGCAGAGGGCATAGATGATGCTCACGTAGGCGAGGGCGATGAGCACACCCGTGCCGACGAAGGCAGCGGCGCTGACGGTCTGCACGCCGATGATGAGGTTTCCGGTGCACGCGATCAGCGCCTGGCCGACGGCGAGCGTCGCGAAGAGGAAGAAGCGGCCGAAGTAGGCCTCGCGCACGGTGACCCCCTCGACACCCTCGGTGTCGACCTCGACGCGGAAGATCACCATGAGCACGAAGGCGCCGATCCACAGCGACAGGTTCGTGAAGAGCGCGGCCATCGCCGACCCGTAGGTGTCGACGGGGAACACCAGGTGCTCGTCGACCTCGACGGGCGAGGAGATGAACTGGGCGATCTGCTCGGGCTCCAGGTCGGTGAGCGTGCCCAGCAGACCCCATTCGGATGCGGCGTTGAGGGCGACGACGTCGGTGCGCGAGGTCTGCAGGCCCTGCTCGATGCCGGCGAGGTCGCCGTCGAAGCTCTCCAATGCCGACGAGGTGGCCACAAGCTGAGAGTCCAACCCGCCCAGCAGCTGGTCGGCCTCGGCGAGCACGCCCTTCTGCGCGTCCAGCGCCGCCGACAACGATCCGACGCTCGCCGACAGCTGCGACATCGCGCTGTTCAGCGAGGGGACGGTGCGGGTGAGGATGTCGCGCATGGCCGACGAGGCATCCCTGGTGTCCTGCATCGCCTTGTCGACGGCGTCGGCCGTCGCCTGGACAGAGCCCACGGTGTCGGATGCGCTGGCCTTGAGGGCCTTCAGGTCTGCGAGCAGCTGCTGGTCGGTGGCGTTGCGCTGCTGCAGCGAGGCGATGACCTCGGTGAGCTGCTGCTTCGTCTCGTCGCTGAGGTCGGTACCGTCCACGAGGGCCTGCAGACGCGCGGCGGCCGCTTCGTTCGCCTCGAGCACGTTCGAGACGTCGTCGATCCCGGCGTCGATGCGCACACCCGCCTGCTCGAGGCTCTGGGTGAGACGGGTGATCGAGACGTTCGCCTTCGACGACGCATCGGCGAGCAGCGTGGTGCCCTGGAGGAACGCGGTGGTGGCGCTGTCGGTGAAGGCGATCACCTCCTTCTGCGTCTCGGCGATGATCGACTGCGTCTGGTCGAGCGACTTCTGCACATCGCCGAGCGTCTTGTCGACGTCGCCGAGCGTGCTCCGCGCGGAGGCGAGCGTGCCGCGAGACGAGGTGAGGCCGTCCTGCGTCTCGGCGAGGTTCTCGCGCGCCGACGAGATGGTCTGCGCCGCCTGGTCGAACGCGTTGAGGGTGTTGTCCCTGGCGTTCAGCAGTCGCAGCTCGGTGGAGTCGCCGACGTCTTTGAGGGCGTTCGTCGCGGCGAGAGCCACCTGCTCCTTGAAGGCGGTGGTGACCTGCTTGTCGAGTTCGGATGCGCCGACGTCGGTGATCTTGGGGGCGATCGCCCCGGCCTTCTCATTGACGTAGTACTCCAGCGCCGGCTGGGTGAAGTCGCCGCTGGTGATGCTGACCAGGTCTTGGCTGAACTGCGCGGGGATGACGATGGCGGCGTAGACGTCGCCCTTCTTCACGGCCTCCTGAGCCTCGTCCTCGCCCATGAACGTCCAGCCGAGCTGGTCGTCGTCCTTGAGCTGCGCGGTCACCTGCTCGCCGATGTCGATGTGGCCGGTGAGGTCGGAGGTGGCGCCCTCGTCGAGATCGACCACCGCCACGCGGATGTTCGCGGTGTTCGCGTAGGGGTCCCAGAATGCGTTGATGTTGAACCACGCGTACAGGGCCGGGGTGATGAGCACCCCGATGATGATGATCCAGGCCTTGGGCACGCGGGAGAGTCTCTTGACGTCGCGCTTGTAGACCCGCCAGCTCTGTTTCACAGGACGAGTTTACACAATACGTGCACACCAGCGTGCAAGTTAGCTGAGTAAAGCGGTCAGGGTGCGCGTCAATTCAGGGTCGTGACGGTCAACTCGTTGGTGGCGGTGTCGCACATCGTGAGCTGCCACACGGGCGCGCCGTCGTCCATCACGCGGGCCATCTCCACGATGAGTGGACTGGGGTACTGCTCGCCCGAGAGCTGCGCCGCGGTGTAGGCGCTGCTGCCGTTCAGCTGCTGCTCCGCCTCGGTGAGCTCCGTATCGCCGGTGGAGAGAACCTCCAGGGTGCGGACGTCGACCAACGACTCCCGGCCGAAGCTCGGGTCGTCGACCCGCTCGCCGAACGTGTCCTCACGGGTGTCGGCGCTGCGCAGCCGCCACGCGAAATCGTCGTCGTGCCACTCGAGGCGCAGACCCACGATGGCGCCGCCGATCGCCTCCGACTCCCCGGGCAGGGATTCGAGGAAGTCGGACGGCCAGGAGACCTCCGACGGCAGGCAGGTGCCGGGGAAGTCGTCGCCGACGGCCTCCGGCGGGCTCGGGATGGCTGCCGCCGAGCATCCGGCACAGGCCAGCATGCCTGCGAGCACGAGTGCGCTCGCGCGCAGTCTGAGGGGAGTGGGCATCAATGCCTCCGTGGGGGTCGCCGACTTCTGGGAGCCTAGCCGGGCCAGCGCGGTCGTCTGCCCGACCGGGCCGTCAGCGCGGCGCGCTCCGCGAGGGGATGCCGATCAGTCCGCGCAGCTCCTCGGCGGTGACGTCGGCGCCGAACGCGGGGTTCCCGGGCTGGAGTACGGCGCCCTCTGCCAGGCTGTCGAGGACGACGGAATCGAAGCCGAGCCTGTCGATCAGCTCCGCGACGCGGGCGAGGTCGGCGGACTCCTCACCCGCGACGGCGATGGCCTTGCGCCCGGCTGCTCCGGCCGGTCGGGACTCGTCTTCGAGGTCGTGATAGCCCATGTGGTTCAGCGCCTTCACGACCCGCGACTCCGGCAGGAACTCCTGTACGAGCTCGCTGGTCGAGGTGCGCGGATCGCTCAGGTCGTCACGGATCCCGTCGGTCTCCCACCAGTAGTTCATGGCGTCGAGCACCAACGTCCCGCGCAGCTGCTCGACCGGGAGCGTGCGGTACTTGCCGAGGGGAAGCGCCAGGATGACGGCATCCGCCCCGGCAGCCGCGTCCGCGGCCGTCACCGCGTTGGCCCCGGGCGCGAAGACGTCGATGGTGAGCGCGATCCGTTCCGGCGCGCCCGAGCCCGCGATGAGCACGCGGTACCCCGCGGCTAGAGCGAGGCGGGCGATCGTGGTGCCCACCTTGCCCGCGCCGAGGATGCCGAGAGTCTCGATGGTGTCGTTCATGGTGATCTCCCTCACGCGTGGACGGCCTTGCCGTCTTTCGTGATCTGCGCCACACCCGGGTCGGCGAACGCGCCCTCTCCCGGGTCGTCGGCGAGCAGTTCGCGCACGCGCGGGGCGACCTTCTCTCCGAAGAGGCGGATGCTGCGCGCGCGCACGTCCTTCGGCAGGTGTATGAGGTCGTACTTCAGGTCGAACCGCGACAGGTGATTGCTCCGAACAGCGGCGGCGAGCTTGTGCGCGACGGTCTCGGGGGAGCCGACGTACAGCGCGCCGGTGTCGACCTCCTCTTCGTAGCGCTCGAGCGTCGGTGCGTAGAAGCCGCGCTCCTTGCTCATCTGGGTCACGACCGGCTCCCAGTGCTTCCAGTGCACGTTCTTCGCCTCGTCGTCGGTCTCGGCGATGAGGCCGAGCGAGTGTTGCCCGATCGGGAGTTCCGGCCGTCCGAACTGCTCCAGCGCACGCAGGTAGAGCCGGGCGTGGCCGGCGAAGCGCTCAGGCCGTCCGCCGATGATGGCCATCATCAAGGGCAGTCCGTTCTCGGCGGCGCGGATGACGGATTCGGGGCTGCCGCCGATCCCGATCCACGCCGGGATGCCGCCCTCGGGCATGCGCGGATGCAGGCGCACGTTCTCGAGCGGGCTGCGGTAGTTGCCGCTCCAGGTGACGCTGTCCTCGCGCATCAGGCGCAGGAACAGGTCGAGCTTCTCCTCGAAGATCCGCTCGTACTCGGCGATGTCGTATCCGAAGAGGGGGAAGGACTCGATCGCCGACGCCCGCCCGAGGATGAGTTGGGCGCGTCCGCCGGAAAGCCCGTCGACCGTCGCGAACTCCTGGTAGAGCCGCACCGGGTCCTGTGTCGACAGCACGGTCACCGACGAACCCAGGCCGATCGTCGAGGTGGCTTGCGCCGCGGCCGCCAGCAGCACGGGGGTCGCGGAGTCCATGTGTCCCTCGCGGTAGTGCTCGCCGACGCTGAAGACATCGAGGCCGACCGACTCGGCGAGCTGCGCCTCTTCGACGAGCAGCCGCAGCGTCTCGCCGTCCGACAGGATGCGACCGCCGTCCGTCGCCACTTCGCCGAAGGAGTTCAGCCCGAACTCGAGTTCCGTCATGTCCATCACGACCCTTCTCCACGGCACCGGTCCCTCCGGATTGACGTGTCAATAGCTTCTAACCTTAGGATTGACGTATCAATTCCCGGGAGGGTGCCATGGCCGAAGAACGACGTCGCCGCACGCCGACACCCGAGCAGCTGCGCATCTGGCGGGACTTCATCGAGACGAGTGAGGTTCTTCGCTCTCGTCTCGCCGCGCAGCTGCAGAGCGAGTCCGCACTCTCGTCCGGTGACTACCAGGTGCTGCTCGCGCTCAGCGAAGCCGACGGCCGCAGGGCGCGCTCCTCCGAACTCGCCGCCCTGATCGACTGGGAGCGCAGCCGGCTGTCACACCACCTCGGACGGATGGAGAAGCGCGAACTCATCCGACGAGTCCCGTGCGCCGACGGCGTGCACGGCGTCGACGTGCTTCTCACCGAGACCGGAGCCGACGCGTTCCGGGCCGCGAATGTGCCGCACCTTCGCGCCATCCGCTCGCTGTTCGTCGATGCGCTCTCACCGGAGCAGCTCGCCCAGGTCGACGACATCACCACCGCTCTGCGCAGGAACCTCGAAGGCTGATCGCGCCTCGGGGCCTCAGAGCAAGGTGTGGTCGGCGGCGACCACGCGTCCGATCTCGGCCGACAGGATCACGCCGGGGTGGGCGATCGCCAGATGGAGGCCGGGCATCGCGGGCACCGGCCCGACCAGGGGTCGATCGCCCGCCGGTATCGGGCGGTCGGCGATGACGGCATGTTCGAGGCGGACATCTTCGGCGTCGACGAAAGAGCTGCGGATCGCGGCGAGGGTGGCAACGGCGAGCTCTCTCGGATCACCTAAGAAGCCCTCGGGAACGTCTTCTGCGGCGAGGAGGGTGGTGTCGTCCAGCTGGCGAACCTCGAGCTCCGGGGTGGAGAGGATGCCGCGCACGAGCGGGCGAGGGGTGGAGAAGCGCAGCAGGCAGCATGGCGACCCCACGACGTCGATGTCGACTCCGGCGGATGCGGCGATGCCCACGGAGGCGGTGCCGGCCGCGACGACGACGCTCTTCGCCTCGAGTTCGCCGCGGTCGGTGAGAACGCCTCGAACCCCGCCGCCATCGCTGAGCACCCGCAGTACGGTCGTGCCGGTCCGCACCTCCGCGCCGTGCTCCTGCGCGCTCTGCAGCAGGGCGCGGGTATAGGCGACGGGGTCGATGCCGACATCATCGGGGGCGTAGGCCACGACATCGGGTGCGTCACGAAGGCCCGGCTCCCGCATCAACACTTCGCGCGCCGTGAGCAGCTCCATCCGGTGTCCCGCGGCCTGGTGGTCGGCGACGAAGGCCCGAGTCAGATCCTCGGATTCCTCCCAGGTGACCGCGCCGAAGGGACGAAGCCCGATGGGTGCGGTGAGTTCCGTGAGGACACGATCGAATTCCGGCCGCGCACGCTGACGAACAGAGCCCGCATAGGCATCGGCGGGGCTCTTGGCCATGCCGACCCAGGCGAACGACGCGGCCGTCACCCCCGCCCCCGGTGTCCGGCTGTCGAGCACGATCACGTCGTGTCCCGCGCGAGCCAGGTGATGTGCGACCGAGGCGCCGATCACACCGGCGCCGATCACGATGATGCGGTCGCGTTCGGTTGCTCGACGCTCAGACTCCGCTTCCCGTGTCGTCAATCGAAGACGGGGCTCAGGAAGCGGCGCTCGTAGCGGCGGATGCACTGCGTCCGGCGGGCGAGGGCGAACGCCTCGATGCATTCCGGGTCCGTCTTCGACGCGGTGCGGTAGACCTCGTACTCGGCGAGGGAGGGGAACGTGAACAGCGCGAACGCCTCGTCGCTGTCTCCCTCGCTCGGCAAGAAGTAGCCGTGGTGGGTGCCGCCGTGCTTGGCCACGAGCCGAATCCAGGTGCGACCGTACTCGGTGAAGTCCTCGAGCTTGTCGGGATCGATCTCGTAGCGCAGGTGAACGGTGATCATGCCCCGATCCTGTCAGAGCACCGAGGCCGCCTGACGCGCCATGCCGACTGCGACATACTCCGCGGCCTCCGGCACCTCGACCGGCAGCTCGAAGACCAGCGGGGCGATCTCGCGCACGGCCTGCGACTGGGCGCCCCCGCCCACGAGCAGCACACGTTCGAGCGGGATGCCGAGCTCGCGCAGCGCGTCGAGCCCGAAGCGCAGTCCGCCGAGCATGCCCTCGACCGCAGCCCTGGCGAGGTTCTCGCGGGTGGTGGAAGCGAGCGTCATGGCGTTCAGGCTCGCGGTGGCATCGGGCAGGTTGGGGGAGCGCTCGCCCTCGAAGTACGGCACGAGTTCGAGTCCGCCGGCGCCGGGTTCGGCGGTCAAGGCGAGCGTGCTCAGCCCGTCGTGGTCCACCCCGAGCAGGCGCGCGATCACGTCGAGTACCCGCGCGGCGTTGAGCGTGCAGACCAGCGGCAGGTACCCGCCGTCGGCATCAGCGAACCCCGCGACGATGCCGGTCGGCTCCGCCACCGGGCGGTCGGTCACGGCGAAGATCGTGCCCGAGGTGCCGATCGAGACGACCACGTCGCCCGTCCGGGCGCCGAGGCCCAGCGCGACGGCCGCGTTGTCTCCCGCACCGGGGGCGACGCGACGCGACGAAGCGTCCGTCACGAACTCGCGTGGTCCGAGCACACGCGGCAGGATCACGTCGTGGCCGAGGGCGGCGACGAGCAACTCGCGGTCGTACTCGCCGGTCGCCGGGTTCCAGTAGCCGGTGCCCGAGGCATCCGACCGGTCGGTCACGAGCTCATCGAAGTCGGGCCGCTCGGGGCCGAACCCGCGCAGCCGCCAGGTCAGCCAGTCGTGCGGCAGGGCGACGGCGGCGACGCGAGCCGCGTTCTCGGGCTCGTGGTCGCGCAGCCAGCGCAGCTTCGTGATCGTGAACGAGGCGACCGGTACGAGTCCGGTGCGGTCGGCCAGGGCTGCGGCCCCGAACTCGGAGATCAGGTCTTCCGCCGCCTGGGCGGAACGGGTGTCGTTCCACAGCAGGGCGTCGCGGATGACGCGTCCCTCCGCATCGAGGGCGACGAGGCCGTGCTGCTGCCCACCGATCGCCCCGGCCTCCACGTCATCGAGGCCACCGGCATCCGCGATGGCCGCCTGCAACGCGACCCACCACGCCTCGGGATCGACCGACGTGCCATCGGGATGCGGAGCGCGGCCGGAGCGCACGACGGCACCCGTCTCGGAGTCGACGACGACGACCTTGCAGGACTGGGTCGAGGAGTCGACCCCGAGAACGAGTGCCATCGCCGGACTCAGCGGGCGCCGAGCAGGTGCTCGGTGGCGAGCTGCTGCAGGCGCACGAAGCCGAAGCCCTTGCCGCCGAGGTACGCGTTCGCGTCGAAGTCCTCGTAGGCCGAGCGGTCGGCGAGGAAGTCGTCGTACGACTCGCCCTCGTTCAGCGTCGGGGTCGAGAGCTCGGCGACCTTCGCGGCGGCCAGAGCCTCCTGCACCTCGGGGTCGGCGCGGAAGGCCGCGGCGCGCTCCTTCAGCAGCAGGTACGTGCGCATGTTGGCCGCGGCGGATGCCCAGACGCCGGCCTCGTCCTCGGTGCGCGAGGGCTTGTAGTCGAAGTGGCGCGGGCCGTCGTAGGCGGGAACGCCGCCGGGGCCGCCGTTCTCGAGCAGGTCGACGAGCGAGAACGCGTTGTGCAGGTCGCCGTGACCGAACACCAGGTCCTGGTCGTACTTGATGCCGCGCTGGCCGTTGAGGTCGATATGGAAGAGCTTGCCGTGGAACAGCGCCTGAGCGATGCCGGCCGTGAAGTTGAGCCCGGCCATCTGCTCGTGACCGACCTCGGGGTTCACGCCCACGAGCTCGGGGCGCTCGAGCGAGTCGATGAACGCGATCGCGTGGCCGAGCGTGGGCAGCAGGATGTCGCCGCGGGGCTCGTTGGGCTTCGGCTCGATCGCGAAGCGGATGTCGTAGCCCTTGTCGGTCACGTAGTCGCCGAGCAGGTTCACGGCCTCGCGGTAGCGCTCGAGAGCCGCGCGCACGTCCTTGGCGGAGTCGTACTCCGCACCCTCACGCCCGCCCCACATGACGAAGGTCTTGGCGCCGAGCTCGGCACCGAGGTCGAGCTGGCGGAACACCTTACGCAGGGCGAAGCGGCGCACCTGCCGGTCGTTCGAGGTGAAGCCGCCGTCCTTGAAGACGGGGGCGCTGAAGAGGTTCGTGGTGACCATCGGCACGATCAGGCCGGTGTCGGCGAGTGCGCCCTTGAGGCGGTCGATCTGGGTCTGGCGCTCGGCATCCGTCGAGCCGAAGGCGAAGAGGTCGTCGTCGTGGAAGGTGAGGCCGTAGGCACCGAGCTCGGCGAGCTTCTCGACCGCGTGCACGACGTCGAGCGCCGGACGGGTCGGCCCGCCGAACGGGTCGGTGCCGTTGTAGCCGACGGTCCAGAGCCCGAAGGAGAACTTGTCGTCGCGGGTGGGGTTGGGCATGATCGCTCCTCTGCGAATGCTGCGGGCGTGCGGGATGCACGGACGCAATAAGTTGTGCTTCACAACATAACCGATGACAGGCGGCATCCGCACCCCTAAAGTGGGAACGTGCCCCCTGAATCCGCTGCCCCGCGTTCCCGCGAAGCGAACCTGGCGTGGATCCTCTCGATCGTCCACCATGACGGCCCCCGTTCACGCTCGGCCCTGACCGAGGCCACGGGCCTCAACCGCTCGACCATCGCCGCGCTGGTGGCGGAGCTCGTCGGCGCCGGACTCGTCGACGAGCGGCCGCCGGAATCCTCGACGCGGGCCGGCCGCCCCTCGCCGGTGGTCGCGCCCTCCGCCGACGTCGTCGCGATCAGCGTGCACCCCGAGGTCGACGCGGTCGAGATCGCCGCCGTCGCCCTCGACCGCAGCATCCGCGTCCGCGAGCGCATCGTCAACGCCGCCCCGCCGACCACGGCCGATGTCGCCGCCCTCGTCGCCGAGCGCCTCGAAAGCTGGCGGACGGATGCTCTCGCCGACTGCAGCGTGATCGGCATCGGCGTCGCGGTGCCGGGGCTCGTGCGCTCGGCCGACGGCGTGGTGCGCAACGCCCCGCACCTCGGCTGGACCGACGAGCCGCTGGCCGCCCTGATCCAGGAGGCGACCGGCATCCGCACCGCGGTGGACAACGACGCGACCCTCGGCGCGCTCGCCGAGCACCTCTTCGGCGCCGGCCGGGGTATCGACGAACTCGTCTACCTCAACGGAGGCGCCTCCGGCATCGGCGGAGGGCTCGTGATCCGTGGTCGGGCCGCCACCGGCGCGAGCGGCTACGCGGGCGAGTTCGGACACAACCGACCCGGCATCGAGGGCGCCGACCGTCGCACCGACGACGGCGTGCTCGAAGACGAGGTGAACCGGCGGCACCTGCTCGACCTGCTCGGGATCGACGACGCCGCCGACGACGAGCTCGCCGCAGCCCTCGCCGCCGCGGAGGCGCCCGAGGTGCGCGCGGAACTCGTCCGGCAGGCGAAGATCCTCGGAAGTGCGCTGGCGAACGCGGTCAACGTGCTCAATCCGGCTCTCGTGATCCTCGGTGGGTTCCTGGCGCTGATCGACGAGGGGGCGCACGACGTGCTGGCCGATGAGGTCGGGCGGCTGTCGATGCCCGAGAGTGCGGCCGCGGTCGCGATCCGTGCCGCCGAACTCGGCTCCGATCGACTGCTCGTCGGTGCGGCGGAGTTGGCGTTCCGCCCGCTGTGGGGGAGCACCAGGGCGTTCGACGCGTCCCGCTGAGCGCCGGATCTGGCGGCCGGAATACTCCCGGTCGCCACGCCGCACCCGGACACTACGCTGAGTCTCGTGACGAACTCGCGCGACATGGTCCACATCCCCGGCGGCACGTTCCTGATGGGGTCGGACGACTTCTATCCGGACGAGCGGCCGGCGCACGAGCGCGAGGTCGAGTCGTTCTTCATCGACCGCTACCAGGTGACGAACGCGCAGTACGCCGAGTTCGTCGACGCGACCGGGTACGTCACGGTGGCCGAACGCCCGCTCGATCCTGCGGCCTTCGCGGGTGCGGACCCCGCCGATCTCGTTCCGGGAGCGATGGTGTTCACCCCGACCGCCGGTCCGACGAATCTGGGTGACTGGCGCAACTGGTGGCGCTGGCAGCCCGGGGCGTTCTGGCGCCGGCCGTTCGGCCCTGACTCGTCGATCGACGACCGGCTGCAGCATCCGGTCGTCCACATCGCGTTCGAAGACGCCGTCGCCTACGCCGACTGGGTGGGGATGCGGCTGCCCACCGAGGCCGAACACGAATACGCGGCGCGCGGCGGACTCGAGGGCGCGGCCTTCGCCTGGGGTGACGAGGCATACCCCGACGGTGTCGCGCAGGCGAACTCCTGGCTCGGCCGCTTCCCCTACGACAATCAGGGCGTCGGCGGCACGGCGCCCGTCGGCTCGTACCCGCCCAACGGCTACGGCCTCTACGACATGATCGCGAACGTCTGGGAGTGGACGACCGACTTCTACACCCCGCGTCACCTGCGCCTCTCGGACACCCCGGTCGATGCCGGCAAGCGCACGAATCTGCTCGCGACGGCCAGTGCGCAAGAGGGCTTCCCCGGCATCCCCCGCCGCGTGCTCAAGGGCGGTTCGCACCTCTGCTCGCCGGACTACTGCCTGCGGTTCCGGCCCGCCGCGCGCTCGCCGCAGGCCGAGGACACCGGCATGTCGCACATCGGATTCCGCCTCACCCGCTCCGAGTGAGGACCCCTGGGCGCAGGCCCGGGAGACTGCTTGGCTACGACCGAGGGCACGCGCCCGCCTCACCGGTCGAAGCTAGGAGTCACTCATGGCTGAGAAGCCCAACATCCTCATCATCTGGGGCGATGACATCGGCATCAGCAACCTCAGCACGTACTCCGACGGTCTCATGGGCTATCGGACCCCGAACATCGATCGCATCGCCGACGAGGGCGTGAAGTTCACCGACTACTACGGCGAGCAGAGCTGCACCGCGGGGCGGGCCGCCTTCATCACCGGCCAGAACCCGTACCGCACCGGCCTGACGAAGGTGGGGATGCCGGGGGCCCCGCTGGGCCTCCAGCCCGAGGACCCGACCATCGCCGACGCGCTCAAGCACCACGGCTACGCCACCGGGCAGTTCGGGAAGAACCACCTCGGCGACCGGGACGAGCACCTGCCGACCGCCCACGGTTTCGACGAGTTCTTCGGCAATCTCTATCACCTCAACGCGGAGGAGGAGCCGGAGCACCCGGACTACCCGACCGACGAGGAGTACCCCGGGTTCAGCGAGAAGTTCCGTCCGCGCGGGGTGCTGCACACCTGGGCGAACGGCGACGGCACGCAGCGCATCGAAGACACCGGTCCGCTGACGAAGAAGCGCATGGAGACGGTCGACGAGGAGTTTCGCGACGCCGCAGCCGATTTCATCCGCACGCAGGCGGCCGACGATACCCCGTTCTTCGTCTGGTTCAACTCGACGCACATGCACTTCCGCACGCACACCAAGGAAGAGAGCAAGGGGCGAGCGGGGCGCTGGCAGTCGAATTACCACGACACGATGCTCGATCACGACGATGTCGTGGGCAGTCTGCTCGACCTGCTCGACGAGCTCGGGCTGGCCGAGAACACCATCGTCATGTACTCCACCGACAACGGTCCGCACATGAACAGCTGGCCGGATGCGGGCATGACCCCCTTCCGCAACGAGAAGAACTCGAACTGGGAGGGTGCCTACCGGGTGCCCGCGATGGTCCGTTGGCCCGGGCACATCCCCGCGGGGACGACGCTCAACGGGATCGTGAGCCACAACGACTGGTTCGTCACGCTGCTCGCCGCCGTCGGCGACGACGACGTGGCCGAGCGGTTGAGGGCGGGCACCGAATTGCACGGCACCGAGTACAAGGTGCATCTCGACGGACACAACCAGCTCGACTACATCACGGGTGCGGTCGAGCACAGTCCGCGACGCCACTTCTTCTACGTCTCGGACGACGGCGACCTCACGGCGCTGCGCTTCGAGAACTGGAAGCTCGTGTTCCTCGAGCAGCGCGCCGCGGGAACCCTGCTGGTGTGGCAGGAGCCGTACATCGAGCTGCGTTTCCCGAAGCTGTTCAACCTGCGCACCGATCCGTTCGAGCGGGCCGACATCACGTCGAACACCTACTGGGACTGGGTGATCGACCGCATCTTCCTGTTCGTGCCGGCCCAGGCGTACGTGGCGCGGATGCTGCAGTCGCTCGCCGAGTTCCCGGCGCGGCAGGAGTCGGCGTCGTTCACGATCAACCAGGTCATGAAGAAGCTGAACACCACCGCCGGCAACTCCTGAGCACCGGGCCGTGGGCCCGTCGTCGCGTGCGGCGGGGTCACGGTCGCTCGGTCAGCCGCGGGGCGGCCCGGACGACTGACGGATGATGAGCTCGTGCGCGGTCTCGATCGTCCGCGCCTCATCGCTCGCGGGTCGGAGGATGAGCGAGACGGCGTGCTGTCCCATCTCGAACATCGGGATGCGCGCGGTGGTGAGGGCGGGGGCCACATCGGGGGCGACGGAGATGTCGTCGAAGCCGACGACCGACATCTCCTCCGGCACGCGGGTGCCGTGCTGTCGCAACTCGCTGAGGATGCCGATGGCCATGGCGTCGTTGAGGCCGACGATGGCGGTGACGTCGCGGTCGAGCAGCTCGCGGGCCCCGGCGATGCCGCCCTCGCGGGTGAACTCGTGCGAGACGATGACGAGTTCCAGGTCCGGATCGCTCGTGCCCTCTCGCAGCCCGGCGATGCGGTCGGCGACCGTGTTGAGGTCGAGCGGGCCGGCGACGACGCCGATCCGGCGGTGCCCCAGCTCGGCCAGGTGGCGTCCGACCGAGATGCCCGCCCGATGGTTGTCGGGCAGCACCGCGTCGACGGGAAGGTGGTGGCGGCCGATGACCGCGGCGCGGCCTCCGGACAGGGTGAAGTCGAGCAGTGCCTCGGTCATGCCCTGCTCGCGTCCGGGATCGGCGTACCCGGAGCCGGCGATGATGATCGAGCCGACGCGCTGGCGCAGCAGCGACTTCACCTGCGCGAGTTCGCTGTCGGGGGTGCGGTCGGCCTGGGCGATCTGCACGGATCGGTTCTCGAGCGTGGCACTGCGGATCACGCCGCTGGCGATGTCGGAGAAGTAGGGGTCGCCGATCTCGTGCACCACGAGGCCGATCGTCGGCACGAGCCCGCCGGCGAGTCCGCGCGCGTGCATGTTGGGTTCGTAGCCGAGCTGCTTCGCGATGACGCGCACGTGCGCCGCCACTTCGGGAGAGATGCCGGATCCGCCGCTCATCGCCCGCGACGCGCTCGCCAGGGAGACCCCTGCGGTTTCGGCCACATCGATGAGTCGTGGCGCGCCTTCACGCTTCACGAAACCTCCCCCTTGTGGAGCAAGATCAACGCTGATTGCGAGGTAGGTTGCTCTTCGTTCTTCGGTCCCACTATAGTGGCGGAAGCGCTTACGAAAGCGCTTTCGCTACGATGACGTAGGAGACTCGGATGACTGCACCCAGACACGGTCGACGGATCGCGGCAGCGATCGGAACGCTGTCGATCGCCGCGCTCACGGTTTCGGCCTGCTCGGCCCCCGGCGATGAGGCGGAGGGGGGTGGCTCCGACGATCCGATCGTCATCGGCATCTCGCTGCCGCTCACCGGCGACTTCTCCGAACCCGGCAAGGGCGTCGAGCGAGGCTATGAGGCCTGGCGCGACATCGTCAACGAGAACGGCGGCCTCCTCGGACGCCAGGTCGAGCTCAAGATCCTCGACGACCAGTCCAACGCCGACCGCGTCGTCTCCGACTACGAGTCGCTGATCGCGCAGGACGGCGTCGACCTCGTCTTCGGTCCGTTCTCGACCCGCCTCGTCGTTCCCTCGGCGCGCGTCGCCCAGGAATACGGCATGCTCTTCGTCGAGCCGGCCGGTGCGGCGGAAGAGGTCTTCGAGCAGGGTTTCGACAACCTCTTCTACGCGGCCCCCGCGATCGCGAACGACCACTACAACAACCTCGCCGACTACCTGCTCGCGCTTCCCGAGGAGGAGCGGCCCGAGACGGTCGCCGTCGCCGCGATGGACGACCCCTTCGCGCAGGGCACCGCCTACGGCCTCCGGGACAAGCTCGAAGAGGGCGGGGTCGAGGTCGTCGTGAACGAGGTCTACCCGCCGAACACGACCGACTTCTCCACGATCGCGGCCAAGATCGCGCAGTCGGATGCCGACATGGTCATCGGCGGCACGCAGTATCAGGATGCCGTCAACCTGATCATCGCCCTCCAGCAGCTGAACTATCAGCCCGAGCTCGCGGCGTTCTCGACCGCACCGACCAACCCCGAGTTCGCCGCCGCGATCGGCGGTGCGACCGAGGGCATCCTCGCCCCCACCGGTTACTCGCCGAAGTCGCAGTTCCCCAGCAACATCGAGTTCGTCGAGAAGTACACCGAGATGCACGGCAACCCGCCGTCCGAGGACGAGGCCAACGCCTACACGACCGGTCAGGTCGTCGCCGCTGCGGTCGAGGCTGCGGGCTGCGCCGAGCAGGGCGAGTGCCAGCAGGAGCTCATCGACTGGCTGCGCGACAACTCCGTCGACACCGTCGTCGGAGAGCTCAGCTGGGACGAGACGGGCAAGCCCACCGGCGCGCACCTCATCCAGCAGTGGATCGACGGCGAGATCCTGATCGTCCTCCCGGACGACGTCAAGGAAGCCGACTTCCTGTTCCCGAAGCCGACGTGGTGATCCGCACATCGTGAGTGGAGCACTGCTGCTGCAAAGCCTGATCCTCGGCATCCTGCTGGGAGGGCTCTACGCCCTCCTGGCGGCCGGGCTCACGCTGTACTTCGGAATCATGCGCGTCGTCATGATCGCGCACTCCGCCTTCCTCATCCTGGCCGCGTACCTCGCGTGGTGGTTCAACCGGGAGACCGGCATCGACCCCCTCGTGTCGCTCGTCGTCACGGTGCCCCTGTTCTTCCTGACGGGTGTCGTGATGCAGCGACTGCTCGTCTCGAGGCTCAAGCCCCTGACCCTGACCATGATGTCGGTGCTGCTCACGTTCGCCGTGGCGCTGATCATCGAGGGGGCGCTCGGGTTCTTCTTCACCGGGACCCAGCGCCGCATCCCGCTTCCTTATGCGAGTGCGAGCCTCGACTTCTTCGGCGCCCAGGTGCCGGTGGTCAAGCTCATCGCGTTTGGTCTGGCGGCGGTGGCCCTCGCGCTCCTGTTCGTGCTGCTGAAGTACACGAAGTTCGGGCAGGCGCTGCGGGCGACCATCCAGCACCCCGAGGCCGCGCGACTGGTCGGCATCAACACCGACCGGGTCGCCGGCTACGGGTTCGGACTCGGGCTCGCCACGGCGGCGATCGGCGGCACCGCGCTCTCGCTCGACGCCACGATCTACCCGTCGCTGCACTGGCACTGGATCGGCCCGCTCATGGCGATCATCGTCGTCGGCGGACTCGGCAGCATCCCGGGTGCGGCCATCGCGGCTCTCGTCCTCGGGATCGCGCAGAGCCTGCTCCAGCTCCCGCTGGGGCCGACGTGGGCGCAGACGGTGTTCTACGTCGCCCTGTTCGCCACGCTCATGTTCCGTCCGCAAGGATTCTTCGGAGGTCGTCTTGCCCAGCGTTTCTAGCAGAGAGCCGATCCCCACCGAAACGGTCGTGATCGCTCCCCCCGCCCCCGTGCGGCGCTCGTCGTCGAAGTGGGTGCGGATCGTCCTCCTCGTCGTGGGCGCAGCCCTCGTCCTCTCGTTCCCGACCATCGCCCCGAACCCGTACATCCTGTCGGCGGGCGTCGTCATCCTCAACTACGCCGTGCTGTCGACGGGGTGGAACTTCATGGGCGGGTTCACGGGCTACATCTCCCTCGGACATGCCGCCTACTTCGGGCTCGGCGCCTACGGCACCGGCCTCCTCATCAAGTACCTGGCGCTGCCCGGCTTCGTCGCCTGGATCCTCGCGGCCGTACTCGTCTCGATCATCGCGATCCCGATCGGCATCGCCGCCCTCCGGGTGCGCGGCGCCTCGTTCGTGATCGTCTCGATCGCCTTCGTGCTCATCATGCTGCTGGTGTTCCAGAGCTGGCGCGACGTCACCGGCGGCTCCGAGGGACTCAACGTCCCGCGTCCGTTCGACGTGCTGCGGCCCGAGCACCACCGCATCTTCTACTACCTGTTCGCGGGCCTCCTGGCCTTCGCACTCGTGGTCTGGTGGATCATCGACCGGTCCAAGTTCGGCACCGCGCTCAAGTCGGTGCGTGAAGACGAGGACAAGGCGCAGGCCCTCGGCGTGCCCACCACGCGGTACAAGCTGATCGCCTACGTGCTGTCGGCACTCTTCGTGTCGCTCGGCGGCGGACTCTACGCGCTGTGGTTCGGAGACCTGGATCCCATCTTCCAGTTCTCGATCCTCATCGGCTCGTACATGGTGCTGATGGCGCTGCTCGGCGGGGTGCGCAACCTCTTCGGTCCGCTGCTCGGCGCCGTCGTCGTCGGCCTCGCGCTCGAGTACTTCAAGCTCGAGTTCGGCGACACCCAGTTCCACCTCATCGCCACCGGCATCCTGCTCGGCATCGTCGTCCTGTTCATGCCCGACGGCATCATCCCCGCCGTGAAGGGACTGTTCACGCGGTCGTCGAACGAGGCATCGATCCGCGAGTTGACCGCCGGGCAGCTGCTCGAGCAGAACGAGAAGCGGGCAGCGGATGCTTCGGCCCGAACAGCGGATGCCTCGACGAAGGAGACGTCGTCATGAACGCCCCCACGGCACAGCCCACAACGCTGGAGAGTCTGAGCACGGTCGAGATGACCAAGTCGTTCGGCGGCGTCACCGCCGTCGACGGTGCGACGGTCAACTTCCAGGAGGGCAAGGTCAACGGTCTGATCGGGCCGAACGGCTCGGGTAAGACCACCTTCTTCAACTGCGTGACCGGCATGATCAAGCCCGACTCGGGCGAGGTGCGATACCGGGGGCAGGCGATCACCCGCAAGTCGCCCGACCGCATCGCCCGCGCCGGCATCGGCCGCAGCTTCCAGCTGTGCCGGGTCTTCCCTCGCATGACCGTGATGGAGAACCTGCTCGTGGCGGTGCGCAGCACGAGCATCCGCCAGCAGCTGCGCTCGGCGCACGATCCGGAGGAGCTGGAGCGGGCGCGCGGCTGGCTGCGGCGCGTCGGCATCGACCACCTCGAGCACGCCGAGGCCCGCAACCTCAGCTACGGCCAGCAGAAGCTGCTGGAGCTGGCGGGTGTGCTCATGGGCGAGCCCGACACGATCATGCTCGACGAGCCTGCCGGTGGCGTGAACCCCGCTCTCATCGGACGCATCGCCACCCTGGTGCGCGAGCTCAACGAAGAGGGCAAGACGTTCATCATCGTCGAGCACAACATGGAGATGGTCATGAGCCTGTGCGACCACGTCGTGGTGTTCGACCGCGGGCGCCAGATCGCCGAGGGAACGCCTGAGATCATCCAGCAAGACCCGCGAGTCCTGGAGGCCTACCTTGGAGTCTGAAGCGAAGAACCTGCTCGAGCTGCGCGACATCGAGGCCGGCTACGGCCGGGCGGCGCTCGTGCTCCGTGGGCTCACCGTCGAGGTGCCGCCCGGATCGGTGGTCTGTCTCGTCGGGCCCAACGGCGCCGGCAAGTCGACCGTGCTCAAGGTGGCCAGCGGCATGCTCAAGCCCCGCTCGGGCAGCATCCGCGTCGATGGTCGTGACATCACCGGCGAGGGACCGCAGTCGATGCTGCGGCACGGGCTCGCGCACGTGCTGCAGGGGCACAGTGTGTTCCGCGAGATGACGGTCGGCGAGAACGTGATGCTCGGCGCCTTCACCCTCAAGGATCAGAAGGTCATCCAGGAGCGCGTCGATTTCGTGCAGAACCTCTTCCCCATCGTGGGGGAGCGGTGGAAGCAGCTCGCCGGCCTGCTCTCGGGCGGTCAGCAGAAGCAGGTCGAGTTCGCGCGGTCGCTCATGGTGAGCCCGAAGGTCGTGCTCCTCGACGAGCCGTCGATGGGTCTCGACCCCAAGACGACCGAGAAGGTGTTCGAGCAGATCGTGCGTATGCGCGACGCGGGCACCGCCGTGCTGCTCGTCGAGCAGAACGCGCGACGGGCGCTCGAGACCGCTGATATCGGGTGCGTGCTCGACCTCGGCCGGGTGCACATCTCGGGTCCGGCATCCGAGCTCCTTGCGGATCCGACCCTCGCCGCGCTGTATCTCGGCGGCAAGCCCACCGTCCCCGACGCGGGATGAACCTCCGGCGGGAGGAGGCAGCGACTGCCTCCTCCCGCCTTTCTCGTCCATCCGACGAAAGCGCTTGCGAAAGCGTTTCCGCCCCCGACCGCAGTACCGTTCCACGCCTTCTCCGCTGCAGTGCCGCCCCGGAGAAGGCGGCACGACCCATCGGCACGACACCACACGACGACGACGTTGAGAGGTTTCTGATGCACGAACGATCCATGCGACCCGCGAGCTCGAGCACTCGATCGGCAGCACCTCCTCCTCGATCGGTCGGGGTGCGACGAACGGGTGCGCTGGTCGCCGCCGCGGCCGTCGTCGGAGCCTTGCTCACCGCGACCCCCGCTGCCGCGGCGGAACCCTTCACCGAGCTGGTCGACTTCGAGGCGTACGAGCGCGTCGCGCTGAACGGGCAGGACGGCTGGACGTCATCCGCGGCTCCGCGTGTGATCGCCGACCCGCTCAACGGCAACAACCAGGTCGTCGAGTCCGTGGGTGGCGGGCAGCAGTCGTATCGCGCGATCCCGGCCATCGCCGAGGGTGACACCGGCACGCTGTTCTTCCGCTTCCTGCGCACCGGCAGCGTCGACACCTCGTTCGGCCTCACCGATGTGGATGCTCCGAACGATTACGTGAACAGCCGCGCCTACGTGAACAACCAGAACGACGACGTGCTGCGCGTGCGCGACGGCGGAGCCTTCAAGCCCGCGGGCGTGTGGTCGAAGGACGCCTGGCAGTGCGTGTGGATCGTCGCCGACAACGCGACCGACAAGGTCACCGTGTACAGCCAGGGCGGCGCGTACGAGGAGCAGACCCGCCTCCCGGAGGGGACCGAGCAGCAGTTCGGCTTCCGCCAGGCGGTGAACGGCGCGCTCGACCGGTTCTTCTGGAAGAACGGCGCCACCAGCACAGGACGCCTGCTGCTCGATGACGTGGCCGTCGACAACACGGGGGAGAACCTCGCGATCGCGACGGGCAACCCCGGCGACTGCGCACCGGGAGGCACGGCGAACGAGCCGCTGCTCAACCCGCTGCCCGACCCCGCGCTCGCCGACCTCGGCATCGAGGTGACCGAGCTCGCTCAGCTTCCGAAGTCGCAGACGACCCCGGCCACGCAGGATCAGCGTCTGGTGCGGCACAACCGCATCACGCACCTCGACGAGGTGCCCGACGACTCCGGCCGGCTGATGGTCCCCGACAACAACGACATCCTCTATCTGGTCGACAAGGAATCGGGCGAGTACGTGCCGTACCTCAACGTCCGGAACGAGTTCATCGACAACTTCCACAACAGCGCAGGGCTCGGCACGGGTCTCGGGTCCGCCGAGTTCCACCCGGACTTCGCCGAGAACGGGCTGTTCTACACCGTGCACACCGAGGGCGGCACGGCGCTGACCGAAGACACCCCGGACTTCCCGGCCTTCGGCACCACCGCGTTCCACAGTGTGATCACCGAGTGGAAGGCCGACGACCCCTCGGCGGCGACCTTCGCCGGCACGCACCGCGAGGTCATGCGCATCCCGTTCGCGGGCCGCGTGCACACCGTGCAGCAGATCGCGTTCAACCCCACGGTGTCGGAGGGCGATACCGACTACGGCAACCTCTACGTCCTCGTCGGCGACGGCGGGAACGGTGTCGGCAACGGCAACCCGCAGGATCTGGCGACACCCCAGGGCAAGATCCTGCGCGTGAACCCCACGGGAGACGACAGCGAGAACGGAGAGTACGGCGTTCCTGCCGACAACCCGTTCGTCGATGACGCGGATGCGCTGCCGGAGATCTACGCCGTCGGCATGCGCGACCCGCACCGCATCAGCTGGGACACCGAGGGCGACCACACCATGTACCTCGCGCACATCGGCGAGTGGCAGGTCGAGTCGGTCTATGCCGTCGAGCCGGGAGACAACTTCGGCTGGTCGGTGCGCGAGGGCTCGTTCCTCGCCGAGAACCGGCAGATCTTCCCGCTGCCGAAGGACGATGCCGAGAACGGCTTCACCTACCCGGTGGCCGCCTACGATCACAACCGCGACCCCGGTCAGACCGGCGATGCGGGAGTGGCCGTGAACGGCGGATTCGTCTACCGCGGCGACATCCCCGAACTCCAGGGCCGTTACCTCTTCACCGATCTGGTGCGCGGCTGGGTGCTGTCCACGGATGCCGAGGAGATGGTGCGCAACGACGGCGACATCGACGACCTCGCCACCATCGAGGAGCTGCGTGTCTTCGCCGACGGCGAGGAGACCACGTTCCAGGAGCTGGTCGGCGACAAGCGCGTCGACCTGCGGTTCGGCTCCGACGCCGACGGCGAGCTCTACCTCGTCTCCAAGGCGAACGGCAAGATCTGGAAGGTGACGGGGGCGCGTTCGGTCGATGAGCCGAGCAACCCGTTCGTGCTCCCGGCGCTCGCGCCGAACCTCGTCACGCACCACGACTTCGACCACCCGGATGCGGCGAAGCCGACGGTCGAGGTCGATCAGGGCCGTTCCGGCACCGACATCTCGCTGATCAACGGCGGGGTCGAGATGCGGGTCGCCGACCGGGCCTACCCCGGTGCGGGCGAGGCGCTGCAGACGCAGCAGATGAGTCCGCGGACCGCGTCGAATGACGACTGGAAGGCCGGCATCTACAACGCGAAGGGCGTCGAGTCGCTGGACGCGTTCGCCGGCACGGACAAGGCCTCCGTCATGGGCTGGTTCAAGCCGACCGGCGATCACCCGGCCCTGAACTCGGGGACCGCGAACCCGGACGACGTGTACAACGCGATCGGTCTCGCGGGAGTGCTCACCGGCACCTCCGACGGACACGCCGTGCGGGCGCTGCTCGAGGTCATCACGGTCGACGGCGAGCTCAAGCTCGTGGCGCTCGGGCGTCGCGTCGACGGTGCCGGCTCCTGGACGTTCGCGGCCGACCTGCCGTGGAACGAGATCCTCAAGAAGGGGCAGTGGGTGCATCTCGCCGCGACCTTCGATTTCGCGGCGGGCGAGATGAAGCTGTTCATGAACGGCGAGCCGCTGGCGGGCAAGTACACCGCGGCGAACCCGTGGGGTGAAGGATCCACGTCCGACACCGCACCGGCCGGCATCAAGATCGGCGGCAGCTTCCCGCAGAACACGAAGGAGGCCAACCCGTTCAACGGGCGGATGGACGACATCATGCTGCTCGACACCGTGCCGACGGCCGAGCAGGTCGCCGCACAGTACGCGCTGTACGCCGTGCCGCCGGTCGAACCGCCGACGCCGCCCACCTGCACGCCCGACGGCGAGGTCATCACCGATGTGATGGCGGAGGGCGACTGGGCACCGCGGACCCCGGCCAAGTGGGACTTCCCCGGCGACGAGGTCGTGCTCACCGAGGCCGGCACCAACCCGAACGACGGCATCCGCCGACCGTTCGAGTACGCCGTCCTCACCGAAGGACCGGAGCTCGGATCGTTCGACCTCACCGGCCAGGTGCGTCTCGACGAGAAGGCATCCGTGAACAACCGCGACGTCATCATCGTCTTCGGCTGGAAGTCGGACACGGAGTACTACTACGCGCACCTCTCGCAGGACAACTCGATCTACCCGCACAACGGCATCTTCAAGGTGAACAAGGCCGACCGCGAGCGGATCGACGACCAGTGGGACGGCGCGGTCGGTGCCCCGCCGGCGGTCACCGATGAGGAGTGGCACGACGTGCGCGTGGTCCGCTGCGTGGACAGCGGCGACATCGCCGTCTACGTCGACGGACTCGACACCCCGCTGATGACCGCGAACGACAAGACGTTCCCCGAGGGTCGGGTGGGCTTCGGCTCGTTCGACAACTTCGGGCGTCTCCGCGACCTCTCGGTCACGGCGGCGGCGACGGACACCACGGCTCCCGTGGCAACCGTCAAGAGCGGCGCGGAGTTCACGGTCGGTCGTGACGGCGTCTACAGCAGGGTGTCGTTCAAGCTCCAGGACGAGGGGAAGATCGATCGGCTGACCCTCAACGGGGTCGAGAAGGATCTGACCGACAACGTCTGGTCCGACCTGAACCACGTGAAGCCGGGAGTGTTCGGCGCCGTGGCCGGGGCGAACACGCTGGTCGTGTACGACGTGGCGGGCAACGCCACCACGGTCACCTTCACGCTCGACGTCACGGCTCCCGCCGTCACGGTCAAGGAGGGTGGCCAGTACACCGTCGGTGCGAACGGCTCCTACAGCCTGGTGTCGTACAAGCTCAACGATGCAGGCAAGGTCGATCGGCTGACGGTCAACGGAGTGGCGAAGGATCTGACCGACAACGTCTGGTCCGACCTCAACTTCGTGAAGCCGGGAGCCTTCGGCGCCAAGGTCGGGGCGAACACGCTGGTCGTGTACGACGTAGCGGGTAACGCCACGACGGTGCCGTTCACGCTGACCGGCGCGGGCGGGTAGTCGCGATCTCGGACGGCGCGGCCTCGGGGACGGATCACCGTTCCCGAGGCCGCGCTGTGTAGGTGCGTCAGACGACGGCCGAGCTCGCGCGGGCGAAGAGCGTGGGCGTCATCGTGATCGTGCGGTGCGTGTGGTCGGCGGGGTCGGAGATCTCCTCGTAGAGCACCTGGGCGGCGGTGCGGCCCATCTCGTGTCCCGGCTGGCCCACGCTGGTGATCGGGATCGAGCTGTCCTGCGCGAAATGGTTGTTGTCGTAGCCGACCACCGCGATGTCCGAGGGCACATGCATGCCGGCCAACTGCATGGTCTGGATCGCGCCCGCGGCCAGGGCGTCTGCGGCGGCGAAGAGCCCCTCGGGGCGCTCGCCGACGGGTCGGGAGCTGAGCATCTCGCCGAGCGCATAGCCGCCGCGCACGGTGATGCTGCGCGTCTCGATCGTCTCGAGGTGGGCGTCGGCGACCTCGGCCACCGCCCGCTGCGCCCCGATGTGACGCTGGGCGATCGCGGAGAGCGAGAACGGGCCTCCGGCGAAGGCCAGGCGTCGTAGCCCCTGGTCGAGCAGATGCCTGGTCGCGAGGTAGCCGCCGAGCTCCTCGTCGACGACCACGCCGCAGGCGTCGTCATCTCCCGGCCAGTTCACGTGCACGACGGGCATGCCGCGGTGGCGGGCGGCGCGAGCGGCATCGAGCGGTGCGTCGAGGGGCGCGAGGAGGATGCCGGCCACCTTCGCCTCCTCGAACACGCTGATGTAGGAGTCCTGCTTCGCGAGGTTCACGTCGCTGTTGGCGAGGAGAAGTCGGATGTTGTGCGCGTCGAGCTCTTCCTCGACGCCGCGCGCCATGTCGACGAAGAACGAGTTGCCGACATCGACGACCACGAACCCGACGGTGTCCGCTCGCCCGGTGACGAGGGAGCGCGCGGCGTTGTTGCGCACGAACCCGAGTTCGTCGATGGCGTTCAGCACGCGCTCGCGCGTCTCCTGGGCGACGATCTGCGGATTGTTCAGCACGTTCGACACCGTGCCGAGGGCGACACCCGCGTGCCGGGCGACGTCTGCCATCACCGGGCGGGGCCGACTCGCGTCGGGGGAGGTGTTCATGTGTTCGTCGTCCGTTCGTCACGAATTGCCATTTGCATCTTGGAGCGCTTCAAGCGTACTATCTGAAGCGCTTCAAGTGTGTGATCAATGCGGCTCGCCCGTTTCAAGGAGGAAATCATGAAGCTGACCACAGCACGGCTCTGGAGACGCGGTGCGATCACCGCCATCGCCGGAGCATCGGCCCTCGCACTCACCGCATGCGGGGGCGGCGGGGGATCGACGGCGGGCACGGACTCGCTGTCCCTGTTCGTGAACGTCGAGAACACCGAAGTACCCGCCATCCTGGAGACGCTCGCCGGTAAGGCGTGCTCCGCCGAGGCCGACACCCTGCCGCTCGATGTCGAGACGGTGCCGCAGTCGAACCTCGACCAGCAGCTGCAGCTCAAGGCCGGCCAGGGCGACCTGCCGGTGCTCTTCAGCGCGGGCAACGCCCCTGCACTGACCAAGACCCTCGCCGATTCGGGCAACGTCGCCGACTTCGAGGAGATCCTCACCGACCTCGACGTGATCGACAACATCGAGCCCGCGGCGATCTCGACCATCGAGAACCTCTACGGCGGCTTCCGTGTGCTGCCCTTCGAATACAACGTCGAGGGCATCTGGTACAACAAGGCGATCTTCGCCGAGCAGGGCATCGACGAGCCGCAGACCTTCGACGAGCTCACCGCCGCCGCCGCGAAGCTCGAGGCGGCCGGCATCCAGCCGTTCTCCGCGAGTGGCGAGCAGGGCTGGCCGATCACCCGCCTCATCTCCGGCTACCTCTTCCGCGACCTCGGTCCGGACGCACTGCAGAAGGTCGCCGACGGCGAGGCGAAGCTCACCGACCCCGAGTACGTGGCCGCCGCGCAGGCGATCGCCGACCTCGGCGCCGAGGGCTACTTCGGCAAGGGAGTCGGCTCCATCGACATGGCCACCAGCGAGAACCAGTTCCTCAACGGCTCCGCGGCGATGTTCTACATGGGCTCGTGGTTCCTGAGCCAGGCGAACGACCCCGAGGTGAACCAGATCGGCGCCGAGAACGTCGGCTTCATGCCGTTCCCGGGTGTCGAGGGCGGTGCGGGCGACCGTTCGCAGCTCGCCGCCAACGTGGGCCTGCCCATCACGATGAACGCCAAGGCCGTGAACGACGACACCGAGGCGTGGCTGTCCTGCATCACCGAGAACTACGGCTCCGTGGCGCTCGAGCAGGAGAACCGCGTGTCCGGCTTCGCGCTGAACACCGAGGTCACCGATGTGCCGCCGCTCACGCAGCTCATCCAGGAGCAGGTCGCCGACACCGAGACAACCGTCCTCTGGTTCGAGGCGCTGTTCTCTGCGGAGGCCACGACCACGAGCCAGCGCAACGCTGCACCGCTGATCACCGGCAGTGTCTCCGCCGAGGAGTTCATGTCGATGATCCAGGCGGACCTCGACTAGCGAGAAAAAGAGAGGGGGCGGCGTCCCCGCGCGCCGCCCCCTCATCCTTCAGGAGAACGAATGCAGAACGTGCTGGGCGACCGCAAGGCGATCGCCATCCTTCTAGGCCCCGCCTTGCTCATCTACTCGGTGGTGATGCTCATCCCCGTGTTCTGGTCGCTGGGCTACACGCTGTTCGAGGGCAACGCCATCGTCGGCTTCGAGTTCGTCGGCCTCGACAACTTCGTCCGACTGGTCGGCGACTCCGAGGTGCACGCTGCGCTGCTGTTCACCCTGAAGTACGCCGCCGTCGTGACGATCGGGCAGGTCCTGCTCGGGTACCTGCTCTCGCTCCTCTACGTCTTCGCGCTCAAGCGCGCGTCCGGCCTCGTCCGGACGCTGGTCTTCTTCCCCGTCGTGATGCCGACGGTCGCCGTCGCGCTGCTCTTCCAGCAGCTGTTCTCGATCGCGCCGACCGAGGGTGTCGTCAACTCGATGCTGTCGGGTCTCGGCGGAGTCCCCGTCGACTGGTTCGGTGACGGCGCGAGCGCATTCATCGTGATTGCAATCATGGACATCTGGCGATCCATGGGCTTCTACGGTGTGCTGCTCTACGCCGGGCTGATCGACATCCCCGAGGATGTGCTGGAGTCGGCCCGCCTCGACGGCGCCAGCGGATGGAAGCTCGTCCGCCACGTGGTGCTGCCGCTCTCCGCCCCGGTGCTGATCTCGTCGCTGATCTTCTCGGTCAACGGAACCCTGAAGGTGTTCGACAGCGTGCTCGCCCTGACCAACGGCGGTCCGGGCACCTCGACCAGCCCGCTCACGATCTCCATGTTCGACAACGCCTTCACCTACGGCAACTACGGCTACGGCTCGACCATCGCGATGCTGCTCACCATCATCTGCCTCGTCGTGACCGTGTTCATCTTCCGTGCCAATGCCCGCACGGCGAAGAAGGGAGGCGTGGCATGAGCGCGTCGACACCCGTATCCCGCCGTGCGACGAGGATGCTGCGCCGCACACCCATCTGGCTGCTCGTCGCCGTGCTCCTGGTCATCGTCGGCTACCCGCTGATCTGGCTGCTGCTGGGCTCGTTCAAGAGCCAGCGGGAGTTCCTGGAGTCACCCACCTGGGCGCTGCCCGAGCAGTGGAACTTCGACAACTACATCGTCGCCTGGGACACGGCGGGTCTCGGCCAGTCCCTCTTCAACAGCGCCATCACGGTGCTGCCGTCGCTCTTCCTCATGCTGCTCCTGGGCACCGCGGCGGCGTTCGCCCTCGAGGTTCTCGTATGGAAGGGCCGCAACGGGGTGCTCATCATCTTCCTCGCCGGCATCATGGTGCCGACGCAGATGATCCTGCTCCCGCTGTTCAGCACCTACTTCCAACTCGGGCTCACCGGCTCGCTGTGGCCGCTGATCATCACGTACACGGCCACCGGTCTGCCGTTGACGGTCTTCCTGATGGCGACGTACTTCCGGGCGATCCCGCGGGAGGTGTTCGAGGCGGCGACGCTCGACGGCGCCAGCATCTACCGGCAGTTCTTCTCCATTGCGCTGCCGATGATGAAGAACGGGCTCTTCACGGTCGGTCTCGTGCAGTTCTTCTTCTTCTGGAACGACCTGCTCATCGCGCTGACCTTCGCCAACTCCGGCGACCTGCGCACCCTGCAGGTCGGGCTGCTCAACTTCAACGGCCAGTTCGGCACGACCCAGTACGGTCCGCTGTTCGCCGCCATCAGCATCAACGTGTTCGCCCTCCTGATCATCTACCTGGTGCTCAACCAGCGCATCCAGAAGGGCCTGACGGCCGGAGCGGTCAAGGGATGAGCGCGCCCACCTCTGAAAGGACGTTCGTGAAGGTCTCCGCTCCCCGGTTCGAGCACATCGACGACACCCTCGGGATGGGGGCTCGCACGCCGCGGCTCTCCTGGAAGACCGAAGCCCCGGAGGGCTGGACCCAGCACGGGTGGCAGCTCGAGTGCGAGCGCGCGGACGGCACGGTCATCGCCTCCGGTAGCACTCCCGATCAGGTGCTCGTGGCGTGGCCGTTCGAGCCGCTGGCTTCCCGCGAACAGGTGCGCGTGCGCGTGCGTGTCCGTGACGAGGATCAGCGCTGGACCTCGTGGAGTGAGCAGACGACCGCCGAGGCGGGGCTGTTGGATGCCGCCGACTGGATTGCCGCTCCGGTCGGTGCGGCGTGGCCCGAGACGCCCGACACCGATCGCCGACCGGCGCTCGTGCGGCGGACCTTCCGGCTCGACCGCCCGGTCTCCCGTGCGCGCCTGTACGTCACGGCGCACGGACTCTACGAGGCGGAGATCAACGGTGCGCGCATCGGCGACCACGAGTTCTCGCCGGGATGGACCAAGTACGACGAGCGTCTCGTGTACTGGACCTTCGACGTCACCGACGAGCTCGTCGAGGGCGAGAACACCCTGGGCGCGTGGCTCGGCGACGGCTGGTACCGCGGCCGCCTCGGCTTCAACGGTGGTTACCGCGACCTCTACGGCACGGACCAGGCCCTCATCGCCCAGCTGGAGGTCACGCACGACGACGGGACCACGACGGTCGTCGCGACCGACGAGAGCTGGTCGGCCGCGCCGAGCCCGATCCTGGTATCGGGCCTGTACGACGGCGAGAAGCACGATGCCCGCGAAGAGCAGCCCGGGTGGTCGCGCCCCGGAGCCGGTGACGACGGATGGAGCCCCGTGCGTGTCGGACATCGCGACACGGCGACGCTGGTCGCCCCGGCACTGCCGCCGGTGCGCTGCACCGAGGAGCTCGCGCCGGTCACCGTCACCCGCGTCGACGACACGACTCACCTGCTCGACTTCGGGCAGAACCTCGTCGGGCGATTGCGCGTCCGTGTGCAGGGGCCGGCCGGGCACGTGGTCGCGCTGCGCCATGCCGAGGTGCTGGAGCACGGCGAGCTCGGCATCCGTCCGCTGCGCCTGGCCGACGCGCAGGATCTGATCACGCTCGACGGTGGCGAGCCGCGCTTCTGGGAGCCGAAGTTCACCTTCCACGGCTTCCGCTACGCGACGGTCACCGGTCTCGACGAGATCGGGGACGGCGACGTGGTCGCCCGCGTCATCCACAGCGACATGCGCCGCACCGGATGGCTGGAGACGTCGAACCCCGACCTGAACCGCCTGCACGAGAACGTGCGGTGGGGCATGCGCGGCAACTTCCTCAGCATCCCCACCGACTGCCCGCAGCGCGACGAGCGCCTCGGCTGGACCGGCGATGTGCAGGTCTTCGCGCCCACGGCATCCTTCCTCTACGACTCGGCCGGCTTCCTCGAGAACTGGCTCACCGACGTCGCCTTGGAGCAGCTGCCCGACGGCACCATCCCGTGGTTCGTCCCGGTGATTCCCGGCGGCCCCACCTGGAACCCGATCCGGACCGGGGCAGTGTGGGGAGATGTCTCGGTGCTCACGCCGTGGACCCTCCACGAGCGATTCGGCGACCTCGACGTGCTGCGCCGCCAGTACGACAGCGGCCGCAAGTGGGTCGAGCGGATGATCACGCAGTCCGGACCGTCACGGCTCTGGCGCGACGGTCATCAGCTCGGTGACTGGCTCGACCCGGCGGCACCGCCGCACGATCCGGCCGACGCGCGCACCGACAGGTACCTGGTCGCCTCCGCGTACTTCGCCTTCTCGACGCGGCGGCTGGCCGACACCGCCAGGCTCCTCGGTCTGGCGGCCGACGCCGATCGCTACGCGCGGATCGCCGAGGAGGCGCGCGATGCCTTCCGCGCCGAGTACGTGCGCGGGGACGGGACACTCACGTCCGACGCGCAGACGGCCTACGCGCTCGCGATCCGATTCGGACTCCTGAGCGTGACCGAGGAGGCTGTCGCGGGTCGGCGTCTCGCCGCGCTCGTCCGCGAGGCCGGCAACCGCATCGCGACGGGCTTCGCAGGGACCCCGGTCATCAGCGATGCGCTGTCGCAGACCGGGCACGTCGACACGGCGTACGACCTGATCCTCGAGACCGAGTGCCCGTCGTGGCTGTACACCGTGCGCATGGGCGGGACGACGATCTGGGAGCGCTGGGACTCGATGCTCCCGGACGGATCGATCAATCCGGGCGAGATGACCAGCTTCAACCACTTCGCTCTCGGAAGCGTCGCGGACTGGATGCACCGCGTCATCGGGGGGCTCTCGCCGGCCGCACCCGGATACCGTCGCATCGAGTGGGCACCGCAGCCCGGGGGTGATCTCGAACATGCCCGGGTGGCATTCGAGTCGCCGTACGGACTCATCGAAGGGTCATGGGAGCGTGTGGCCGAAGGAATCCGGTACTCGCTCTCCGTCCCCACCGGTGTCGAGGGCACGATCCGCGTGCCGGGTCTCGACGAGCAGTACGTCGTCTCGGGCGGACGGTTCGAGACGGTCGTCGCGACAATCGACACGGTCGCCGCATGACCGGCCACGTCGAGGCGACGCGGCGTACGCCGTCCTGAGCGCGCTCAGTCACCGCCCGCGGTGGCCGCGATGCGCCGGTTGTGCAGGGCGAGCGCCACGAAGGCGATCCCGGAACGACGAGCACAATCAGCACCGGCCACCGCCAGCCCTCAGCGGTGAGCATCACGGCTCCGAAGACCAGGAGACCCGCGCCGATCGAACGCATCGCGACCGAGCCGACGGGGGTCTCGGCCGGGTTGCGCCAGAACGGCACCGTGCTCGTCGCATTCGCACGCAGCGTCATCGCCAGGGCGGTCAGGAAGAGGATCGAGCCGGCCAGGGAGAGGAGCACGCCGAACACATGCATGCCTCGAACGTATCAAGGACGTCACTCGTCCCGTGGAGCGACGATCGCCGCTGGGGGAGCCATCGCTCTGGTCGTGCTCAACGCGCGGGTGCCGCTCGGCGCGCCGCCCCGCGCCCGCTGACCGCTAGCCCCCGTAGGGGCGCACGCAGGTGTCCTGCGCCGCGCTCTGGCCATCGAGGTTCTCGGGGAGTGGGGCGGCGTCGGCCGGTGGTTCCTCCTCGGTCGCACCATCGTCGGGTTCCGAGCTCGGCGGGGCGGTGTCGTCGGACAACTCGCTGCCACGGCCCGTGCGGTCGGCGCTGATGTTCACCGTTTCGCCGGCCTTCACCCGGTCCATCAGCTCGGCAGCGGCGTGCTCGTCGGGGACCACGCGGTCGCCCGCGGGCAGGTGCGGGTACGACACGAACGCGATGTTCTCGAGGGGGAGGTCGCTGAAGACTTTCGCCATCGAGGTCAGCGTGCCCAGGTCGGCCAGCTGCGTCGACAGGGTCATGTTCCGCGTCGCCGCATCGGCGATGCCGTAGAGCTTCACCGGATCGGTGAGGGTCGACTGGTCGCGCAGCGTGCGCACGAGAGAGGAGAGGAAGACCTGCTGGGTGGAGATGCGGGCGAGGTCGCTGCCGTCGCCGACGCCGTAGCGGGAGCGCAGGAGCGCCAGGGCCTGCTCGCCGCTCAGGTCGTACGTCCCCGCGGCGGGGATATCCAGTCCGGAGTGCCGATCGTGGATGGGCCCGGCGAAGCAGATGGGGACGCCGCCGACGGCGTTCGAGGCCTCGATGACGCCCGTGAAGCTGATCTCCGCCGCGTAGGCGAGGTCGATGCCGGTCAGTGCGGTGACGGTGGAGGTGACGCAGCCCAGTCCGCCGCGGGCGAGCGATTCGTTGAACTGCACCCGCCAGCCCGCGTTCCAGGTGCTTCCCACCTCGGGATCGGTGCACGCGGGGATGTCGACGAGCAGATCGCGCGGGAAGGAGATGACGGTGGCGGCGTCGTGCGCCTCGTTCACGTGCAGCAGGAGGGTGACGTCGTTCCGGCTGCCTTCGACATCGCCGCCCTCCCCGTACTGGACGCCCTGCCCGGCGCGGCCGTCCGATCCGACGAGCAGCACGTCGAACTCCCCGTCGAAGTCGGCCACGGCGGGAGGCTCCTCGCTGTCGCGTACCGGCTGCAGCTCGACCGTGGTCACGTTATGGGACAGCCGGATCGCCGCGATCGCGACCGTGCCGCCGGTGATGACCAGGATCGCGACCGCAGTCAGTGTGAGGAAGCGCCGCAGGCGTCTCCGGCGTCGTCGGCTCGGAGAAGGGGGAGGGAGGAGACTCATGGGAAGACCTCTCGACGTGGGCGAGCAGCCATCGTCGAGGACGAATGTCACGCGAGTGTCACAGGCGAGGGAGAGTCACGCGGAACGTCGCGCCGGGGGATCGGGGGAGCAGCACGAGCTCCCCGCCGAGGAGCCGCGCGTTGTCGCGGGCGATCGCGAGCCCGAGCCCAGTGCCCACACCATCGGAGCGCGAACGGTCGGTGGTGACGAAGCGGTCGAACACCCGTTCGGCATCGGGCTCGCCGATGCCGGGGCCGTGGTCGCCGATGTCGATGTGCAGCATGTCGCCGTCTTCGTGCACGCGGACCGTGACGGGCGGGCGACCGTGCCGGGACGCGTTGGTGAGCAGATTCGCCACCACGGTGTGCAGCCGCGACGAGTCGGTGCGGATCCGAAGGTCCGGGGCGACCGACAGTTCGGCGACGTCGACTCCGGTCGCATCCACGACGTCGGTCAGCAGCTCCGCGAGCACGACGGTCGTGCGGTGCACGCGCGCGACCCCGGCATCGAGGCGGGAGAGTTCGAGCAGGTGCTCGATCAGGGAGTGTAGGCGGCGCGTTCCGGCGCGCACGACCGCAGCGGCGACCGCCCGCTCCTCCGCGGTCGCCTGCTCGTCGTCGTCGAGGAGCTCGTCGACCGCCAGCATCGAGGTGAGCGGTGTGCGCAGCTCGTGGGCGACGTCGCTGACCAACTGCCGGGACTCCGCCTCACGGCGCTGCAGCTGCCCGATGGTGTCGCCCAGACGCTCCGAGGAGAGGTGGAGGGCATCGGCCACGCGGTCGACGTCGTCGAACGACGGCTTCCATTCCGGCGGGCCTTCGCCGGATCCGACCGCATGGGCGGTGTCGACCAGGCGTCGAAGCGGGCGCGTCAACGCACCGCCGAGCAGACGCTCGAGCAGGACGACGAGGACCACGACGCCGCCGCTGAGGAGCGCGCCCGAGACGATGAGCTCTCGCACCTGATCCTGCTGCGGCTGCATCGAGTACGCCGTGACGACGGCGAGGCGAGCGCTCGGATCCTGGGGGAGATCGTCCCGGACTGTCGAGACGAAGAACACTTCACGACCGTCGAGCGTGGTCATCAGCGAGGTCAGATCGCCGGAGCGACGGCTGTCGTCGATGCCCAGCGTGTCCGGCACCTGGCCCGGACGGAGCTCTCCGGCGCTGCGGCCGCTGTCGAGGTCGATGATGACGGTCTCGCCGGGGAGGATCTCGGCGTAGTACTTCCACGTGTCCTTCGGGGACACGGTGGAGATGGAGGTGAAGAGGGCGTCAGCGGTCGTGGAGAACTCGTCGAGCAGACCTTCCTGCCGCGACTCGTACACGATGCGCCCCGCCGTGAACACGACGACACCGGTGACGAGCACCGAGACCGCGATCGTGCTGCCGACGAGAGCGAGGGCGATGGCCGTGCGGAGGGTGGGGCGACGACGACGTGCGGTCATCGCAGCCGGTATCCGATCCCCCGCATGGTCTCCAGCTGTGGCGTCGCGACGTTCGCCGCGGTCAGCTTCGCACGCAGCCGCTGGATGGCGGTGTCGACCACCCGCGGAGTGTCGGGTGGCGACTGCGCCCAGACCGCGTCGATCAGGCGCGAGCGGCTCAGGGCATGACCGTCGTTCAGTGCCAGCTCATGCAGCAGGCGGAACTCGGTGGGGCTCAGTGGCAGGGCCTCGCCGTCGGCCAGTGCCTCCGCGGAGTCCTCATGCAGCTCGAGTGTGCCGACCCGGAGCGGCTCCGCGGTGAGGCGGGAGCTGCGGCGCAGGACCGTCCGCAGGCGCGCTTCGAGCACGGCCACACTGACCGGCTTCGTGATGTAGTCGTCTGCTCCGGCGTCGAGGCCGATGACGACGTCCGCATCCTCATCGCGCGCCGTGAGCATGACGGTCGGGAAGCCCCATCGGGTGCGGATCTCGCGGCACAGCGAGAACCCGTCGCCGTCGGGGAGCATGACGTCGATGATCGCGACGTCCGGAGCGATCCGTTCGGCGAGCACGCGGGCAGAGGCGACATCCTCGGCGGTGTCGACGGTGTGACCGCGGCGCCGCAGGGCGGTCGTGAAGCCGAGGCGGATCTCCGCATCGTCATCCACGAGCATGACCTTCATCAGGCGCCCACCTCCTCGGCCATCGCGCGCTTGCGATGTTAGACGCCTGCGCCCGTGGAAGTGCTCCATACGGCGACCGGCATGGGTCGCAGGAAGGCGCCAGGTCGAGCCGCTACCCTCGGGGCATGCGCCGATTCCTCGTCCTCCCGCTCGTGCTCGCCGCCGGCCTCATCCTGGCGGGCTGCTCGCAGGTGACGCAGATGGCGGGCGATGCTCTCGGCGTCGACGTGCAGGCTGCCTGCACCAGCATCGACGACGCGTACGGGCAGTACCAGACGCTGCTCGATCAGGGGGAGCTGTCGGCCGAGCAGGCGGATGCCGCGCGCGACGACCTGGTCGCCTCCCTCAACGGGCTGGCCGAGAACACCGACGGTCAGCTGGGCGACCTCATCCACTCGGGTGCGGAGAAGATCGGCGGGATGACAGACCTGCAGGCGCCCGCGACGGTCGAGGCGATCGAGCAGCTCAAGAACTCCGCCTCTGCCTTCTGCGGCTGACCGCGAGAGGTGCTCGCCGATCGCATCGGTGTCAAGGGGCGTGCCACTGCGCCTGCACCGTCGTAGCGTCGGACCGACATGGACGCCGTCCCGCATTCGCGGAGCCTGCGGCGTCTGCCCACGGGAAGGAACGCACATGAGTGGTGGAAGCGACGACATCCGCACCGACCGGAACGACATCAGCACGGAGCCGGGCCCGGGTGCAGAGGAGAACGACAACCTCGGCGCCGAGGACGGCAAGGGGAACCCGCCCACGGTGGTCCCGAGCGACGGAGGCGACACCGACGACGCCGATGTCCTCGCGGAAGACCCCGAAGACGGCTGACCGCGCTCCTGGCCGACGCCTCAGTTGAGACGTTCGGTCAGGTGGACGGTGACCTCGTCGCCGTCCGTTCGTCCGATGCGCCGGCGGATCGCGGCGGTGACAGGCAGCTTGTGCGTGCCGTCGCCGAGAGCCATGAACGCCCCGCGGAACGGCTCACCGTCGACGGTCCCGGCGACCTTGACGAGTCCGCGAGTCCCGAAGATCGTCGCCGACTCGGGGAGTTGGACGCAGGTCCAGGTGTCGCCTTCGCGCACCTTGCCGAGGACGGCGGTGAAAGTGATGTCGAGTGGCGTGCTCATGGCGTTCTCCTGTTCCCCGAGTTCAGACGAAGAGGCCGATGATGGCCCCGATGACGGTGAGCTTGATCACCCAGTCGAGCAGGTGGACGGCCGCCACGGAAGGCGCGGTGTTCTCGTGCACGACGCCGCCCAGGAGCAGGATCAGTGGCAGCACCGAGAGTGCGAGGCCGAGCAGCGCGCCGGCGGCGGCACCGTGCCAGGACGCGGCGACCATCAGCCCGGCGACGAGGCCGGACGCGAGAAGGCTGCGCAGCACGACCGAACCCATCTGGGCGGCGACCGACAGACCGGGCCGCGGGGTGCTCGTGCGAGTGACCAGAGCCGAGACCGGCGGGAGAGCGTAGAGGACGGCGCTGGCGATGAACGAGACGACGGTGGCGATGGCGATGCCCCAGATGATCATGGCCGCTCCTTCTTTAGTACTGGTTAGTACTGCTGATGTTCAGGGTAGATCGTGGTTTTAGGACTGTCAAGTACTAAACTCGGGTCATGAGCACCGACCTCCCCACCCGCGGGCGTCCGTCCGGCCTCACCGGTGCGGAGCTGATCGCCGTCGCGCGCGATGTCTTCCTCCAACACGGCTACCGGGGGGCATCCATGGACGAGGTCGCCAAGCGTGCTCGCATCTCGAAGGCGTCGCTCTACCGCGAGCACGCCTCGAAGAGCGCGCTGTACGCCGCCGTCGTGCACCACTGGACGCTGGCCGGTCGCGATGCGATGCGCCCCGCCCTCGATCGGCTGCGCGGGAGCGAAGACCTCCGCGCGGGTCTCATCGAACTCGCCGAGACGATGCAGGCCGGCATCCTGAGCCCCCCGGTGGTGGCGATGCGCAGGCTCGTGACGGCCGAGGCGCGCGAGCAGGCGCAGGTGGCGGCCACTTACCTGGAGGAGAGCTGGAACACCAACATTCAGAACCTCGCCGATGCGCTGAGCGCGCTCGCGGCCGAGGGGCGGCTCCGCCTCGCCGATCCCCGCGCCGCCGCTGAACAGTTCACCTGGCTGGTGATCGGTGCACCGCTGAACGCCCGCATGCTCGGCGATGAGCGGCGGCCCGGTGCCGTGGACGGAGCCGTCGACCTGTTCCTCGCAGGCTTTGGCGCCCCGGACCGTCGCGACGGATCCGAGGCGCCGACCGGCTAGGCCGTGACCTGCGAGGCGGGGGAGCCCGCCCGCCGCGCGACCGTCGGCGTCGCCCGCCGCATCGCATAGGCCCAGGTGGCGAGGCCCAGGAGCGGACCCCAGAGCCAGAACGGGAACATCAGAAGCACGTACACGGAGTTCTCCACGTTCCCCACCCCTTCCAACGCGAACTGGATGCCGGCGGCCGTGAACAGGACGCTGACGAGGCTCGCCGGGACGACCGCCAGCCCGGGCGGCACCGATCGCCCGCCGAGTCCCGCGAGGAAGCGGGGGAACCGCTCGCCCCAGGGCAGGATCAGGCCCAGGGTGAGCACGCCTCCGGTGAGCATGGCCGCGCCGAGCGCAAGACCGAGCACGCGGACCGAGGGGTCTGCGGCGAACATCTCCGCGCTTCCGCCGAACAGCGGCCAGGGCGTCAACCAGCTCGCGCGGGCGAACGCGTAGGGGAGAGCGCACGCGGCCGCCACGATCGTGATTGCGCGGCGGTGCCGGAGCACCTCGCGCGCGAATCGGCTTCGTCTGGATGACGGGTCGGCGATCATCCAGATCAGCAGCCCGGCGGCCGCGGCGACATGGGCGAGCGCGAGACCGGCCTGCGGGAGGATCATGCCGTAGCTGCCCAGGATCTGGGGGACGAGCGGCCCGGCCCCGAGCCCGATGGCGGCGTAGGCGAGGGCGCCGACGACCACAGCGGCGACCAGGAGGCCGACCAGCGGACGGCGCAGCACTGTGAGGATGATGAGGACCAGGGCGCCGACGATGACCATCATCGCGAAGGTATAACCCGCCGCGGCGATCACGCCTCCGGGCATCGTGACGGCGAGGAGCCCCCCGGCCACGAGACCGACCGTGTGCAGGAGCCACTGCGGCACGGCGCGGTTCGCGAGGTCACGAGTCGCCAGTGCGGACACGGATACGAGGAGCGCAGCGAGCGCCCCCGTGAGGGCGAGCGCGAGTTCGACCCCGTGGCCGAGGTTGCCGATCAGGCTCGAGGGCAGTGCGTCGGTGCCGGGGGTGAGCATCCTCACGAGGCTGGTGACGGTCACGGCCAGGGCGCCGACAGCGGCGGCGAGGAGGACGATGATGCGTGTGGGAATGGACATGCTTCCACGCTAGGAACGCGTTCCGCCGCCGACTTCAACCGCAGGGGTCATCCTCCTCACCCGCAGGAGTGAACCTGCCGGCGCAGAGCGGTCAGCGTCCCGGGCGGAGCAGACCGTTCTCGTACGCCCAGATGACGACGTGCACCCGATCGGGAACGCCGAGCTTCGCGAGCACGGCCTTCACATGCGTCTTCACCGTGTTCGCTGAGAGGAACAGCTTGCGCGCGATGTCGTCGTTCGAGGCGCCGGTGGCGAGAGCGCGGGCGACCTCCTGCTCGCGAGGGCTGAGGGCGGCGAGAGCCGATGCCGGATCCGTTCCGGGGGCGCCGTCACGGACGAAGCCGATCAGTGCTTCGGTGGCGCGCGGCGACATCACCGACTCGCCGGCAGCCACCGCGACCGCGGCATCCGCGAGTTCCGCCGGGCTGGCGTCCTTGGTGAGGAAGCCACTCGCCCCCTCGCGGATCGCGGCATACACGTACTCGTCCAGGTCGAAGGTGGTGAGGATTAGCACCCGGGTGGCCGGGCGGAGCCGCAGCACCTCCCGGGTGGCGGCGATGCCGTCCATCCCCGGCATCCGGATGTCCATCAGAACCACGTCGACGGTATGGGCCCGCACATGCTCGATCGCTGCTTCGCCGGACGAGGCGGTGGTGACGTCCGACAGGCGCGGATCGCGCGAGAGCATCAGCGCGATGGCGGTGCGGAACAACTCCTGGTCATCGACGATGAGTACGCGGAGGGTCATCCGTTGCTCCTCTCGGTCGGAAGATCCACCGTGACGATCCATCCCCGCGGATCCCGTCCGTGCGCGGTGAGCGTGCCGCCGGCGAGCCGCACCCGCTCGGTGATCCCGACCAGCCCCACACCGCTGCCGAGATCGGTCACGACCGGCCCCGACCCGCCGTCATCGCGCACCGCGGCATGCACGGAGTCGGGTCGCCAGTCGAGGCTCACCTCGATCTTCACCGGGGAGGCGTTGTGTCGGACGGAGTTCGTGAGCGCCTCGCGCACCGCATGATGCAGTGCCAGCGCGGCGTCGGCGCGAAGCGGAACCCTGGTGCCCGATTCCGTCAGCCGCACGTCGGTCGAGGGAGTGCGCACGCCCTCGACGAGCTCCTCCAGGGAGTCGATCGTGGGCAACGGCTGGCGCGGGGCATCGTCGGCGACGACCGAACGCATTCCGCGCAGAGCCTCGCGGCCGGTGTCCACGACGATCCCGAGAGCAGCGTCGCTCCGGTCGGGGTCCTCGGCGCGCACCGCACGGGCGACCTCGGCCTGCGCGATCATCACCGTCATCGAGTGGGCGACGAGGTCGTGCAGGTCGCGGTTGATCCGTCCGCGCTCGTCCGCGATCGCCTGCGAGACGCGCGCCGCCATCCGCTCCTCGGCCTGGTCGCGCCGCACCCGCAGGACCAGTCCCAGCGCCCAGGCCGCCGCGATCGCGCCGCTGAGTCCGAGGAACGCACCGAGGCGGAGTTCCGGATCGTCGAGGCGCAGTTCCGTGAAGGCTATGAGGCCCGCGCCGAAGATGCCGCCCGCCAACGCCGCGATCCGCACGGTCGTACGCGTCTGCGCGGCGACCTGGCCGATGACCAGCAGGTAGGCCGCGGCCGATGGCAGGAACGCCCCCGACGCCGCACGCATGCCCGGCACCAGGACGAGAGCGCACATGACCGCGTTCGCGATCACGAGGGCGACGACCGGATGCCGCACGGCGAGCAGCGTCGTGAGGTGCAGCACCACGTACAGGGCGATCATGAGCGCGAGGACCCAGGGCTCGGGTCGGGTGGCGGGTTCGGTGAGGATCGCGATGCTCGACGGCAGCAGGATCACGAGGGCGATGAGCGCCACGATGACGTCGACACGCAGCCAGGCGTGCCGACGGGGACTCGCGACAGAGGCCTCGGACCGCATCGCCCTCATGCTCTCACGCGGCTTCCCGCGGCCGGATCACCCGTCCGGGTGAGGTGAGAGGGGACTGTTACGAGGATCGGGAGGGCGCTACCATCGGCAACCACCGGCGGAGGGCCGGTCCCGGTTCGGCGCGAGGGGGCCACATGAACCGCATTACTGCTGCACCTCGGCACCGCCCGCTGCTCGTGGCGGTGGTGCTCGCTGCGGTCCTCGGAGCCGGTGCGATCGCCTCGTCACCGGCCGTGGCGGCACCGAGCATCCGGGGCCCCGTTCCCGCGCTGCTGGCGCCGACCGACCTGGAGACAGGCGATCCGGAGCCGCCGGACGACACTCCGGTTCCGGACGGCCTGGACGAACCGTCGCCTGTTCCGGATGAGACCGTCGTCGAGTTCCCACCCCCTCCTGGTCCGAATCTGATTCCGAACGCCAACACCGTGCGGATGGCGTGGGTCGGGACGCCCGCCCAGAGACCGGCCGACAGCGCGCTGCTCACACTTCAGGCGGCGATCAACGCGGCACCGGCGGGCGGGGTCGTCTCCTTCGACCCGAGCGACTACGCCTTCACCGGAGCGCTCACGGTCACGCGCGCGGTGACGCTCGACACCAGCGCCGCTTCCACGCTGTACACCCGGTTCACCGTCAGCGCCGGGGGACTGCAACTCGCCGACGATGTCACGGTGGGGGTCGCATCGACAGGGGCCACCATCTCGGTCACGGGCGCCGATGTCGCGATCCGAGAGGTGACCGTGCGGAATCCGAATGCGGTCGCGAGGCCCACCGGCATCCAGGTGGGGGCGGGGCTGACGGGCATCGTCATCGACGGTTTCACGATGGATGGCGGCGGGGTCGTCTCGTCGTACGGCATCAATCTGACGACGGGATCGGCCACGATCACGGATGCCGAGGTCAGCGGTGTGGCGACCGGCGTCGCGGTGACCGCGGCATCGACCGCCGGCGGGATCGTCGTCACCGGGGGCAGCTTCACCTCCGCGACCGCGGGTATCTCACTGGGGGCTGCGACGGCTCCGCAGGTCTCGGGAGTCGAGGTCACCGGCACCGCCGGCACCGGTACCGGGATCGATCTGGCGAACTCGAACGGAGCACGCGTCGAACTCGTGAGCGTGGACGGCTTCGCCCGCGGCATCGGCACCGCCACGACCAACGCATCGGCCGGTGCGACCATCACCGACGCGACCATCACCGGGGCCAGCCGCGAGGGCATCGCGCTCGGTGCCACTACGGGCGCGAGCATCGTCCGCGCGGACATCACGGGCACGGGTGCCGTCCAGTCGACGGGCATCCTGACCCTCCGCTCGACGAGCGTCAGGATCGACGCACCGACGATCACCGGGATGATGTACGGCATCACGACGCACGTGGACAACGACGGTGAGGGCCCGGAGATCATCGCCCCGCGGATCACCGCGTTCGGCGGGATCACTCTCGGTTCGACGCAGCGGGCCTCGGTCACGGATCCTGTGCTCGACGCCGCAACGTGGGGCGAGAGCGGCACCGGGATCAACCTCGTCAACGCCGGTCGCGTGACGGTGACAGGCGTGCAGGCGACCGGGTTCCTCTACGCGATCGGTTCGCAGTCGTCGTTCACCCCGGAGTCCGATCGCGCGGACATCAGGATCTCCGATGTCCGCGCCGACGGCGCGCCCGATGCCTCGAGCGGCATCTACCTGCTCGGTGTGACGAACGCGACGATCTCGGATGTCGATGCCGAACTGACCGGCGCGGCGCTCGTCATCCACCAGTCCATCGGTGTGCGCGCGCAGGACATCGTCGTCCACGGCCGCTCCGGTCTGACCCCGGTGACCGGTGCGGCGATCCTCCGGGCATACGGCTCGCAGGATGTCCACGTCGATCGCGCATCCATCGACGCCGGCTCGTACGGGTTCTTCTACTCGGCGACCTCCGGAGCGACGGTGCAGAACGCCACGGTTGCCGGTGTGGTGGAGCGCGCGCTCTACGGTCGCAGCGTTTCGAACCTCGATGTGGGTTCCTCCACCTTCACGGGCAACGCCGCGGTCGGGGCATTCGTGGTGACGACACCCGAGAACGGCATCAGCCACGACATCGTCATCCACGACAACGTCATGACCGACAACGACGGCGGGATCCACGTGCTCCAGGGGACGACGGCCACCCAGGTCGTGCGCAACACGGTGAGCGGCCAGTCCGACGTGGTGACGGCCGGAGGAGCGCACGATCTGCTCGTCGCGGAGAACGACATCGACCACGCGGCCGACAGCGTCGGGGTGCGGGTCGCACCGCTCTGGGAGGACGGCGCGGAGCCGGGTTCATACTCGTCCTCCGAGGTCCGCGTGCGCGACAACGTCTTCGCCGGAGTCGGCACATCCGTGGTCGTCGGCACCGCGGATCCGGCCAGTCCCGAAGGGGAGCGGCGGACCCTGCGGGATCCGGTCCTCGTCGTCGGCAACACCTTCGATCCGGACTCCACGGCGGTGCGGACGTTCCCCAATGCCGTCGTCGGTGCGGATGCGGCAGCGGGTGTCGAGCGCTCGCTGCCCGGAGATGGCCCCGTGGCGGTGGATGCCCGCAACCACGACGACCCCAACGACTGGGGCTCCGAGTGCCTGGCGACCGGATACCTCGATGACGCGCTGTTCTACGACGGGGGCGGGGCCGCCGTCTACGAGCTGACGGAGGCGCCGGTCCTCTACCCGATGAACTGCATCGACCTCTCACTCCAGCAGACCCTCGAACTCGACGACGATCAGGTCCTCGCAGCGGGCGACACCCTCACCTGGACTCTCACGCCGCAGAACATCGGACCGCGGGCGGCGCCGGCCGGGTGGTCGATCACCCAGCTGCTGCCCGACGGAGTGGAACTCGTGTCGATGTCGGGCGACGGGTACACGGTCGACGGACTCACGGCGACGGCCGCCGAAGAGCTGCCTGCGGGCGCCGACGGGCCGGTGCTGTCGGTCGTCGTCCGGATCGTCTCCGTGCCCGCCGGCACCGAGACGATGCGCAACGTCGCCTACGTCGCACCGGCGGGGATCACCGACCTCGACGGCGATGGGTTCGACGACGTCGTCTTCGAGCAGCTGAACCCGCTCGAGGTGCCGACGATCGACACCGACACCGAGGCATCCGCCACGGACAACGATGCGCAAGGGGTCTGGGCTGTGCGTGCGGGCTCGGATCCGTCGGGAGGTGGAGGCGGCGGTGGTTCCGGTGGCGGAACCGGCGGTGGGCTGGCGTTCACCGGGGCGGATGCGGCACCGGGTCTGGCTGCGGGAGTGCTGCTGCTCCTCGCGGGACTGACGCTGGCGATGCGCCGGAGGCCTCGCGTCTGAGGTCGGGAGCTGTCGGCGCTCGCGTGCCGACTACTCCGCCGACTTCCCCGGGATCTGGAGGGTCTCGGCGACCGTCTCGGCGACGATCCCGCTCGCGCGGACATCGAGGTGGATGCCGTCCGGATGCCGTGTGACGGATCGGCGGGTGACGTCGAACACGTCGATCAGGTCGACCCCCAGCCTGCTCGCGACGGTGCGCACGATCGGGGCCACCTCGTCGGCGATGATCCGCTCGTGGACCCCGCGGCGATTCGGGAACGCGACAGGCGGAGTCAGCAGGAACACGGTCGCTCCGCGCGTGCGGTAGCGCTCCACGAACGCAGCGAGCTGGGTCTCGTAGCGCTCCGCGTTCCAGTTGTCTCCGCGGGCATCGTTCGAGCCGAGCATGACGAGCACGATGTCCGCTCCGGCCTGCAGAGATGCCGCGGCCTGGGGAGTCGCGTCGTACGGCCAGTCGCCTTCCTGTTGCAGCGTGCACCGATTCACGCCGTAGTTGAGCACCTGGTATCCGTCGCCGAGGATCCGCTCGAGCTGCGCAGGATACGAGTTGCGCTGGCGGCCACGGAGCAGTGCGCCGGCCCCGTAGGTGTTGCTGTCGCCCACGGCGGCGATGGTGATCCGTGCCTCGCGTCGACGCGGGAGCGGCGGAAACATGATGCGGCGGTAGACCACCGTGCCGACGCCGACCAGCACGGCGAGCGACGCGGCGAACGCTCGCGCGACCCCCGCGCGGGATCGTCGTTCCCGGGTCACTTCGCTTCCTCGAAGACTTCGCGCGCGGGGCGACCGATCCCCACCCCCGCCGCGATCAGCTGCGCACGCAGGTCGTCCACTCCCGCGAAGAGGTTAGTGTGCATCGACAGGCTCTCCGCTCCGACCAGCTTGCCCGCGGAGTCGTCGGTGAAGAACACCTCCGTTGCCGAGACCTCGAGCGCACCGAGCACATGCTGGAACGCGCGCGCATCGGGTTTAGCGAAGCCGATATCGGCGGAGTTGAAGACGGCGTCGAACCGGTCGGAGATGCCGTGGGCAGCGAGCTCGGCGGGGAGGGTGTCGGTGCCGTTCGTGAGCACTGCTGTGCGGAGCCCGGCGGCGCGGAGCTCGTCGGACAGATCGAGCACGTCCCCGTCGACCATGGCCGGGTGGGCGCCCCACTCCGTGGCAGCCGCCGCGTTACCGATCCGTTCGCCGATCCGGCGCACCCACTCCGCGCGGGTGATCCGCCCGGTGGTGACCTCGTCGATCAGGGGAGCGGCAAACGCGGTGCCCGCGATGATTCCCGAGTCGAGGCCGTGGCGGCGCTCGATCTCGGCGACGTGGGCAGGATCGAAGTGACGGATCACGCCGTCGAGGTCGAACAGCACAACACGGATCATCCGTCCATCCTCTCTCAATCGCCGTCTGACGGGGCTGCACGCGGGAGACTGTCTCCGACCCCCACACGCACGACAGGAGAACGATGACGACCGTCTTCCCCCGCTCCGTCTCCGTGGTCATCCCGGTGCGGAACGACGCCGTCCTTCTGGAGCACTGCCTCCGCGCTCTTGAGCGGCAGACCCGCCGACCCGACGAGGTCGTGGTCGTCGACAACGGCAGCACGGATGACACGGTGGCCGTCGCCGAGCGGTTCGGTGCACGCGTGGTGACCGAGCCCGTGCAGGGCATTCCTCGGGCCTCGGCGGCGGGCTACGACGCGGCGACCGGCGACATCATCGCGCGATTGGATGCCGATTCGCGCCCGAGGCCCGACTGGATCGAGCGGATCGAGCGGACGTTCCGAAGCCGCGACGGCCTCGACTTCCTCACCGGCGATCCGAGCTTCTACGGCTCCACACCGCTGGTGCATTGGATGGGGGAGCACCTCTACATCGGCGGCATGTACACGGTGCTCACCCCGCTGCTCGGGCATGCACCGCTGTTCGGCTCGAACATGGCGATGCGCGCCGAGACCTGGCGGATGCTGAGCGGCGAGGTGCACCGCGAGGAGCAGAACATCCACGACGACTTCGACCTGTCGTTCCACGTGCGCCCCGAGATGACCGTGCTGCGGGACCGGAGTCTGGTCGTCGAGGTGTCGGCGCGCCCGTTCCGGGACTGGGCGTCACTCCGGCGTCGGCTGAGCTATGTGCTCCCCACGGTCCGGCTGCATCTGTCGCACGAGCCGCTGCGCGTGCGGCGACGGGCGCGGCGTGAGGCTGATGCGGAGGCCCTCCGCGGTTGAGTCAGCCGTCGGCGCGCGTGTAGAGATCGAGCAGGTCGGCCGTGAGTTGATGCGGAGTGGTCTCGCTCGGGCTGTGCCCGGTCGCGTAAGCGCGGAAGTCGGCGCCGATGTCCTGGGCGTAGCGTTCATGGGCGGCGAGCGGCCACAGGTCATGCGAGCCGGCGACGACCAGCTTCGGCATGTCCAGTGCCCCCACGCGGCCGCGCACATCGGGTGCGGTCATCATGAGCCCGACGATCTCGTCGACGCTGCGCCTGCTCGTGAGCGCGAACCGGGAGCGGACGAACTCGAGCCTCCGGGGTGGGACGCGGTTCTTGTTCGTCACGATCCCCCAGATCATGAGTCCGGCGCCCCGGCGAGGGCTTGCTATCGGGGCGATCGGGCCCAGCCACTTCATGGTCGCGAAGACGTTGCCGACGCCGGGGGGAGTGGTCAGGAGCGCCAGGGAGAGCACGAGGTCGGGGCGACGGACGGCGACCAGCTGCGCGACCGTGCCGGCGAAGGAGTAGCCCAGCAGATGAGCGGGGGTGCCGGCTTCGAGGAAGGCGATGAGGTCGCCGATGAACAGCTCGTATGTGTAGCTCGTGTGCGCCCCGGCGGCATGTGATTCGTACTGTCCGGCGAGGTCGAACGACTGCACGAAGAAGCCCGCCTCCGCCAGGAGTGGCAGCATCAGTGCGAAGTCCTCCTTGGAACCGGTCGCCCCCGGTACCAGGACCACGCGCGGATGCGCGGGATCGCCCAGCGACACCACGGCCAGCTCGCCGCTCGGCGCCGAGAATCGCGAGGCCGTCGACTCGGGCGGCGGCACCGTCCAGTCGACGTCGCCGAGCGCCGCGTCGAGGTCTGCCGGGGCGATGTGCGCCCGTTCACTCCGCGAATCCGTCGACACGCTGAAAAGCTACTCCCCGATGGACCTGCGCAGAAGGATCACGCGCGGGATGAGGCGGATCAGCGGGACGGTGAGAGAAACCCCCGGTCCTGCATCAGCATCGTCCCGGCCAGTGCGCGTGCCGTTTCCCACGGCGTGCCGAACGTCTCCATGCCGACGGTGACGATGGCACCCTCGTAGAGCAGCATCAGGGCCTTCGACATCAGGTCGGGGTCCGCGGCGCCTGCCTCTCGGCACAGCTCGGCGAAGAGGTCGAGCAGCCAGGCCTTCTGACGGGCCACTTCGGGGAAGACCGGGTGGCCGTCGTGGCCGTCGCCGATCTCGGCGCGCGCGTTGATCGCGCTGCACCCCTTGGGGCTGTTCTCGTCCGACCAGGTGATCGCCGCGTCGAACACGGCGAGCACGCGCTCGATGCCGGGCTCGGGCACGCGCGAGAGGTGCTCGGCGACGTGTGTCCGCCATCGTGCATCGCGGTGCTGGAGGTAGGAGACGACCAGCGCCTCCTTGGAGCCGAAGCGGTCGTAGAGGGTCTTCTTGGTGACGCCAGCGGCCTCGGCGATCGTGTCGACGCCCACCGCGTGGATGCCGCGCTCGTAGAAGAGCAGCGACGCCGCGTCGAGCACGCGGGAGGCGCCAGGGGTGAGCGGGGCGAGGTCGGGAACGGGGACGGCCATGACGCCGAGTATACCAACCTGTATAGTCGGAGGAATGGGTATACAGATCGGTATAGTTCGTGTCGGCGTGACGATCGCGGCATCCGTGGCCTTCGTCGTCACCTGGAGCTCCGGATTCCTCGTGCCGGCGATCGCCGCCGTCGAGGTGCCGCCGCTGACGCTGCTCGTCTGGCGCTTCGTTCCCCTCGCTGCGATCCTGCTCGCGATCGTGCTTTTCGCCGGTGCTGCTCGCGGCGTCACGCGGCGCGACCTGGGCCGACAGGCGGTCATCGGACTCTTCGCCCAGTTCGGCTACTGCACGGCGGTGTACATGGCCATCGCCTCGGGCGTCGCCACCGGCACCACGGCGCTGATCGATGCCGTGCAGCCCCTCGTTGTCGCAGCGCTGGTCGGGCCGCTGCTCGGGCTCCGCGTGCGCGCGGCGCAGTGGGCTGGACTCCTGCTCGGGGCCGTGGGGGTCCTGCTGGTCGTGTGCTCGCAGCTCGAAGGTTCCGCGGCGCACCCGATCGCCTACCTGTGGCCTGCCCTCGCGATGGCGTCCCTGATCGTCGCCACGTTCCTCCAGCGCCGCTCCGAACCGCGGACGAGCACCCTGGTGACGCTGACCATCCACGTCACGGTGACCGCTGCCGCCCTCGTGCCGGTCGCCGCAGTCTTCGGTGCGCTCGCGCCGCCGGCATCCGCATCGTTCTGGATCGCCGCCGGATTCGCCGCTGTCTTCCCGACGCTCGCCGCGTACGGGCTCTACTGGTGGTTGCTGCGCCGGGTCGGCATCACGGCTCTGAACGCGCTGCTCTTCTTGATCGCTCCGACGACCGCGCTGGCCGGAGCGCTGCTGCTGGGTGAGCCGCTCACGGTGCTCACCGTCCTCGGCTTCGCCCTCTGCGCGGGCGGTGTGGCCGCGGTGCTCGTGAGCGAGACGCGCGCCGTGCATAACTCCTCAGAATCGTCGGGAGATTCGCGATCTGGGGCTCTGGGGGCGGTTTCGCGCGCGTTCATCGAGGAGTTGTGAACATACTCCGATAGTTGCGCTTTCGCAACTATCGGAGTATGGTTGACCTCGATCAACTTTCTACGCAGGAGCGTTACCCCCGTGACAAACACCACATCCTCAGCACCCGAAGCCACCCGCTCGGCCCGCGAGGTCTTCACCGCGATCTCCGGACTCGTCGTCGGCATGTTCGTCGCCGTGCTCTCGGGCACCGTCGTGTCGACCTCGATGCCGGTCATCATCGCCGACCTCGGCGGCACCCAGTCCCAGTACACCTGGGTCATCACCGCGAGCCTGCTGGCCACCGCCGTCTCGACCCCCATCTGGGGCAAGCTCGCCGACCTCGTCGACCGCAAGGTCCTCGTGCAGATCTCGCTCATCCTCTTCACAGTTGGCACCGTGATCGCCGGCTTCTCGACCGACACGAACATGCTCATCGCGGTTCGCGTCATCCAGGGCATCGGCGTCGGCGGCCTGATGTCGCTCGTCATGATCGCCGTGGCCCTCATCATCTCCCCGCGTGAGCGCGGCAAGTACATGGGCGTCGTCGGCGGCATCATGGCCCTCGGCACCATCGGCGGCCCGCTGCTCGGCGGACTCCTCACCGACGTGTGGGGCTGGCGCTCCAACTTCTTCGTCGGCGTGCCGTTCGCGATCCTCGCCCTCGTCCTGCTGCAGTTCACGCTGCACCTGCCCAAGCCGCAGCGCGACAGCAAGGTCTCGATCGACTACTTCGGCATCGTGCTCCTCGCGGTCGGCGTCTCGACCCTGCTCATCTGGGTCTCGATGGGCGGCAGCCAGTTCGACTGGGACTCCTCGACGAGCATCATGCTCGCCGTCATCGCCGGAGTCGCGATCGCCGCCTTCATCACGGTCGAGTTCTTCGTCAAGGAACCGATCGTGCCGATGTCGCTGTTCCGCAACCGCACCTTCACCCTCTCGGTCATCGCGTCGATCGCCATCGGCGTCTCGATGTTCGCGACCTCGGTGTTCCTCGCGCAGTACTTCCAGCTGGCTCGTGGCGCCACGCCCACCGAGTCGGGCCTGATGACCATCCCGATGATCATCGGCCAGATGGGCGCGTCGATCATCATCGGCCAGCTCGTGAGCCGCTTCGGCAAGTGGAAGGGCTGGATGCTGACGGGCTCGGTCCTCGCCACCATCGGCGTCAGTCTGATGGCCACCCTGCGCTACGACACCCCGTTCCCGCTGGTCGCGGTGTACATGTTCATCCTCGGCGCGGGTCTCGGCATGGTCATGCAGAACCTCACGCTCATCGTGCAGAACGACACCGCGCCGCAGCAGCTGGGCGCCGCGTCGTCGAACGTGAACTTCTTCCGCACGATCGCCGGCACCATCGGCGTCACGGTCATGGGTGCGATGCTGTCGACCAGCGTCGCGTCGTACATCACCGACTCGCTCAAGGGCTTCACGCCGACGACCCCCGCCGAGGTCGATGCACTCAAGCACCTCGCCTCGGGTGACGTGCCGAAGGTCGGGCAGCTGCCCGACACGATCCGCACGATCGTCGAGGGCGCTTACGGCCACGGCATCGCCGACTCGTTCATCATCGCCATCCCGCTCGCGGTGATCGCCATCATCGCGATCGCGTTCATCAAGAACAAGCCGCTGTCGACGAAGAACGCCGCCGAGCAGATGCTCGAGCAGGCGGAGGAGTCGATCATCGAGGTCTCCGAGGCCGAGGTCGGCGCGTCGCTCTCCACCGGGGCCATCCGGCTCGGAGGTGCGGAGTCCGCGTCGCCCGCGACCGGTTCGGTGCGCGTCCTCGAACGCGAAGATCGGGACCAGGAGCGCTGAGATGCTCGCCCCCGAAGCGGTCGAGCCGGCAGATGTCGACAGCGCGCTCGGTGACCTCCAGGCGCACCTGAACCTCATCTTCGCGAGGACCAGGTCGCTGTGGAAGGAGTCTGCAGCTCGGGTGCACCCCGAGCTGCAGGTGGCCGGGTACAAGCTGCTGACGTTCATCGCTCGGGCGGGCACCGCGAACGCGCATGAGTTGGCCGAGCGGTTCGAGATGGACAAGTCGGTCATCAGCCGTCAGGTGCGGATGCTGGAGGAGGCAGAGCTTCTCGAGTCCCGGCCGGACGAGCGGGACGGGCGACTGCGGGTGCTGAGCGCGACCCCGTCGGCCTGCGCAGTGCTCGCCGAGGTCCGCCGCGAGTACGGCACCCGCCTGCAGGCCGTCGTCGACGAGCTGACGCCCGACGAGATCCAGGCCGCGTCCAAGGTGTTCCGACTCCTCGCAGAGGTCTGAGTGAAGCCCCGCTGTCGCGTTCGACAGTGGGGCTTCGCCGTACACTGGCGAGCATGAGCGCCTCGTCCGACGCCCCCGCCGACACCCCCGCATCTCCCTCTGAAGAGGGTCGTCTGAGCGGGGCGGATCTCGACCAGGCCGTCACCAGGGTCGAGCAGGAACTCGGTCGTCTCTTCGCGCGCATCCGCATCAGCTGGCGCGAGGCCGCCGCGACCGTCCACCCCGAACTGCAGCCTCTCGGATACCAGGTGCTCACCTCGATCGCGACCGGCAAGGCGACCTCGGCCGGCGCGATCATCGAGCACCTGCAGACCGACAAGTCAGCGGTGAGCCGTCAGGTGCGCCAGCTCGAGCAGCTCGGACTCGTCGAGAGCGTGCACGATCCAGAGGATCGCCGCGCGCGTGTCCTCGTCGCGACCGACCTGGCGCAGGAGCGCATCGCCGTCGCCCGCTCCCGCTACGAGGGCCGCATCGGCGAGCGGCTGCGCAAGTGGACGGCCGCCGACCTCGACCACTTCGCCGACCTTCTGTCCGCCCTCGGTGGCAACTGAGGGGGAATACGAGGCTCGTCCCGAGCCTTACCTCCCTCTGTGACTCTCTTCGATCCGGCCGTCTTCGGCGCCCTGCAGCTGTCCAATCGCGTCGTCATGGCGCCGCTCACCCGCACCCGCGCGGATGACGACGGCGTGCCCACCGAGGTGATGGTGGAGTACTACCGGCAGCGCGCAGGGCAGGGCCTCATCGTCTCCGAGGGCACGTGGCCCGCGGCCGAGGGCAAGTCCTACGCGGGCCAGCCGGGCATCGTCACGCCCGCGCAGATCGAGGGCTGGCGGCCCATCGCCGATGCCGTCCACGAGGCCGGCGGCACCATCGTGATGCAGCTGATGCACGGCGGACGCGTGGGGCACCCGGAGATCTCCGGGCAGCCGCGCGTGGTCGCCCCGAGCGCGCTCGCCGCACCGGGCCAGACGCACACGCCCGTGGGCAAAGCCGACCTTCCCGTCGCCCACGCGCTCACCTTCGATGAGATCCCCGAGGTCGTCGAGCAGTTCGCGCAGGCCGCACGCAACGCGATCGTCGCCGGCTTCGACGGCGTCGAGGTGCACGGTGCGAACGGCTACCTGGTCCACGAGTTCCTGTCGCCCGTGTCGAACATCCGCGACGACAGCCACGGCGGTTCGCCCGAGAACCGCGCCCGCTTCGCGATCGAGGTCACGGCCGCCGTCGCCGCCGCGGTGGGAGCCGACCGCACCGGCATCCGGCTGTCGCCGCAGCACAACATCCAGGGCGTGCTCGAAGAGCATGACGCAGACGTCCACGCGACCTACGCCGCTGTCGCCCAGGGGCTCGCCCCGCTCGGTCTCGCCTTCATCGACGTGCTCAGCGCCACGCCGACGAGCGAGCTCGTGCAGCACATTCGGCGCACGGCAGGCGCTCCGCTGATCGTCAACACCGGCTTCGGCGTCGCCACGACGCGGGAGGATTCCGAGGCCCTGGTCGCTGACGGATGGGCGGATGCCGTCGCCGCGGGACGCCCCGTGATCGCCAACCCCGACCTGGTCGAGCGCTGGCGTGAGGGGGCGGAGCTCAACGATCCGCGCCCGCAGCTGTTCTACGGGCGCACGGCCGAGGGGTACACCGACTACCCGTCGTTGGAGAGCGTGCGCGCCGGGGTCTGAGGGCTCACCGAGACGCGCCCTCCTCGGCGGCTGCCGCCGAGGCGACCCGGAGACTGACGGCCGTCCACGAGACGGGCGGCAGCTCGACGACCGCGACGCCATCGGCGATGACCAGTGTCTCGTTCTGTCGAAGAGTCACGCGCTCCGGATCGTCGAGCGTGTTCACGGCGTACACATCATCGTCGCTGAGGGTCCGCGCGGACGCTTCCAGTACCGTGCCGAATTCCGCGACGTCGAAGGAGAGGGTCACCGGGTCGGTCTGCGAGCGGTTGACCATGAACAGGCCGACGCTGCCCGTGGGGGAGTCGAACGTCGTCACGGCATCGACGACCGGCACGCTCCCGTAGGTGTCGGTCTCATACCGGTCGCACTCGATATGAGTGGGGATCGACAGCCCGGTCGCGAGTTCGGAGGTGACGGCGAACGGGAAGAAGGTCGTCTGCTTCCAGGCGATCCCGCCCGGCTCCGTCATGATCGGGGCGATGACGTTGACCAGCTGAGCGAGCGAAGCGCTCGTCACCCTGTCTGCCCGGCGCAGCAGCGAGATGAGGAGGCTGCCCACGACCACGGCGTCCGCCACGGAGTAGGCATCTTCGAGGAGTCTCGGCGCCGTGGGCCAGTTCTGCGCACCGGTGATCTTGTCCACGGTCTCGAACCGGGTGTTGTACCAGACGTTCCACTCGTCGAAGGAGAGGTTCACGACATGGTCGCTGCGCTTCGTCGCTTTGACGTGGTCGACGGTCGCGATCACCGACGAGATGAACTCGTCCATGTCGACGGATGAGGCGAGGAAGCTCCCGAGATCGCCGCCCTTCTCCTCGTAGTACGCGTGGCAGGAGATGTAGTCGATGTCGTCGTACGTGTGGGAGAGGACGACGCGCTCCCATTCGCCGAAGGTGGGCATCGAGCGACTGGAGGAGCCGCAGACGACCAGCTCGAGTGAGGGATCGAACATCCGCATCGCGCGAGCGGTCTGCGCGGCGAGCTTGCCGTAGTCGTCCGCCGAGCGGTGCCCGAGCTGCCACGGGCCGTCCATCTCGTTCCCGAGACACCACATCCGCACGTCGAACGGCTCGGTCCGGCCGTTCGCGGCGCGCTCCGCCGCCCGTGCCGAGCCAGATCGCAGGTTCGTGTACTCCAGGAGATCGAGTGCCTCCAGCGTGCCGCGTGTACCCAGGTTCACGGCGAGCATGAGCTCACTGCCGACGGACTCCAGCCACGAAGCGAACTCGTGCAGCCCCACCTCGTTCGATTCCGTCGAATGCCAGGCGAGGTCGAGCCGGGCGGGACGCTGCGAGCGCGGACCCACACTGTCCTCCCAACGGAACCCGGAGACGAAGTTCCCACCGGGGTAACGGATCGCGCTCACCCCGAGCTCGGACACCAGCGCCTTCACGTCGGAGCGAAATCCCTCGGCGTCGGCGCTCGGGTGCCCGGGCTCGTAGATGCCGTCGTAGACGGATCGGCCCAGATGCTCCACGAAGGAGCCGAAGACACGGCGGTTCACAGCCCCGACCGGAAGCTGAGTGTCGAAGGTCAATCGTGCGGCGGTCATTTCTGCCTTTCGGTCAGGTCTTCACGGTGCTCACGAGCGGGTCGCGGCCGACGTGCGGATGGTCGGTCTACTTGAGCCCGGTGCTCGCGACGCTCTCGATGAAGCGTCGTTGGACGAAGAGGAACATGATCGCGAGCGGCACCACGGCGATCAGGGAGCCGGCCATCATGACGCCGTAGGGGATGATCCCGCTGGGCCCCGTGAGCAATGTGAGCCCGGAGGTGATGGTCCCCATCTCCTGCTCCGTCGTGAAGACGAGCGGCCACAGCAGATCGTTCCAGTTGTTGACGAACGTGTAGATGCCCAGTGTGAGAAGGGCGGGGACGGCGTTGGGGAGCACGACGCTGCGGAAGATCCGGAACTCCGAAGCCCCGTCTATGCGGGCGGCGTTGTCGAGATCGCGCGGGAGGGAGAGGAAGAACTGGCGGAGGAAGAAGATCCCGAAGGCGTCTGCCGCGCGGGGGATGATGAGGCCCCAGAACGTGTTCACCCAGCCGAAGTCCGAGACGAGTTGGTAGATCGGGATGAGGGTCGCCTGGAACGGGATCATCAGGCTCGCCACGATCACGACGAGGAGTACGCGACTTCCGCGGAAGTCGATGCGGGCGAGCACGTATGCGGCCAGAGAATCGAAGACGAGCGCACAGATCGTGACTCCGCCCGCGAAGACGAAGCTGTTGAATATCAGCCGGGCGAACGGCAGATCCGTGAAGATCCGCTCGAAGTTGTCGAGTGTCCACGTCCCCGGAACGAGCGAGGGTGGGAAGGCGTTGACCTCGGACACCGGCTTGAAGGCGGTGAAGACGATGATGAGGATCGGCAGCAGGATCAGGAGTGTGACGAACAGCATCGCCAGGAAGTAGAGTCCGCGACCGACGCGCAGTCGTGTCGGGCGGCGTCGGGAGAGGGCGATGTCGGTCATGCGGCGTCCTTCGCTCGACGGCCCGAGAGGGCGAACTGGACGAGGCTCAGGACGAGCGTCGCGATGAGCAGCACGTACGACACCGCGGAGGCGAAGCCGAGTTCGAGGTCACGGAATCCGGACTGGTAGATCTGCATGACGATCGTCTGCGTGCTGCGATACGGTCCACCGCCGGTGAGCACATAGATCTGGTCGAAGGCCTGGAGCGCGGCGATCGTCGCGATGATGAGCACGAATCCCGTGGTGTTGCCCAGCAGGGGGAGGGTGACGTTGCGGAAGCGGGCTATGGGGCCGGCGCCGTCCATGTTGGCCGCCTCGTACAGGCTCTTCGGTATCTCCTGGAGCCCGGCGAGGAAGACGATCATGTAGAACGCGAAGTTCTTCCACACGGCGACCAGGACAACGGTCGGCATCGCGAGTACCGGATCCTGGAGCACGTTGCCGATGCGGATGCCGAAGGCCTGCAGCCAGTAGTTCAGGAGGCCCACCTGCGGGTCGAGCAGATACTGCCAGGCGAACGCGGCGACGGCGAGGGAGACGATGAACGGCAGGAACAGCCACGTGCGGAACATGCCTCGCAGTGGCAGATTCGGGCTGTTGAGCGCGAGGGCGAGCAGGAGCGCGAGCACCACGGCCACCGGCGTGAAGAGGACGGTGTACAGCACCGTGTTGCTCATCGCCTGGAGCATCTCGGGGTCGGTGAAGACCTCGACGTAGTTCGCGAAGCCCACGTACTCCTCGAGTCCGAAGCCGCTCGCATCGGTGAACGAGAGCCTGAGCGCAGACAGCATCGGCCAGAAGACGAACAGAGCGAGGATCGTCAGAGCCGGCACGAGGAAGGCCAGGATCGTCAGGCGACGCTTCGCTGCGCCTCCGATCGGGCCGCGCCCGCCGAGCTGCGCCGGCGGACGGCGGCGACGGGTGGGTGGGGAAGTCGTGGCAGTCATCGTCACTCTCTCTACAACGTTGTAACCCACACAGTAAGGACCTCGGGGGCGGCTCGTCAACTCGTCGCCCCGGTGTCGGATGATCGCGAGCGGGCGACCATGGGGGCGGTCGACTGAACAGCTTGACTTTTTGCGGGACATCGAGAACCATAACCTCTATAACGTTTACTTACAACGTTGTAAAGCGATGATGAGGACACCCGTCCTCCGCGCCGACAGAGTGGTCGAACAGTGGAGGTTCCCCTGATGAAGAAAGCACTACCCGCAGCGTTCGCGAGCGTCCTTCTGCTCGCCCTGGCCGGCTGCTCGTCGGCCGGCACCCCCTCCGAGGAGGGCGGAGTGATCGAGCTCGACTTCTGGCACGGCTACACGGAAGCGGATGGCGAGGTGCTGAACGACCTCGTCGCCGAGTTCAACAAGTCGCAGGATGAGGTCAAGATCACGCCGTCGGTCAAGCCCTGGGCGACACTCCTGGACTCGGCTCTGCCGGCGCTGACCGCGAAGAAGGGGCCGCAGCTCATGGCGATCCCTCCCGAGAACATCCCGGTCTTCGCGTCGAAAGGTGCACTCCAGCCCCTCGACGACTGGTACGAGAGCGACAGTGCCTCGGACGTTCTCAACCCCGGTGCGGTCGATACCGGCATCGTCGACGGCGAGCGCTTCGGGGCTCCGCTGAGCTTCACCCCGCTGACGATGTTCTACAACACCGCGATGTTCGAAGCGGCCGGCGTCTCCGTTCCGACGACGTGGGACGAGTGGGTCGCTGCCGCGACCGCGCTCACCGTCGACGCGAACGGAGACGGTGAGCCCGAGCAGTATGGACTCGCCCTCCAGGACAACGCGACCGTGGGCAACGGCGTCTGGCCGTCTCTGTTCAAGAGCGGCGGTGGCGATGTCGTGACCGCCGACGGCGACGTCGTGGTCGATTCGCCGGAGAACGTCGAGACCCTCACGTATTGGTCCGATGCCGTCGCCGCCGGGAAGTTCTCGCCGACCGGCATCACGGGCGCCGACGCCGATGGACTCTTCAGTGCGGGGAAGGTCGCGATGACCCTCGGGGGTCCGTGGCTCGCCACCGTCTCCGAGGAATCGGGCATCGAGTACGGCATCGCTCCGCTCCCGGCCGGGCCTGATGGGATCGTGGCCTCCGCTCTCGCCGTCGACATGAGCATCACCGCTCAGGCATCGGCGGAGGAGAAGGCGGCGGCCGAGAAGTTCTTCACGTGGTTCTATCAGAAGGAGAACATGGTCACGTGGTCGCTGGCTTCCGGCTGGCCCCCGCTCACGTCGGAGGTTTCGGCTGAGGATGTCGCGGAGAATCCGGTCGTGTCTGCCCTCACCGAGCAGTCCCAGTACGGTGCCGCACTCCTGCCGGGTGTCATCCCGTCCACGGATGTGCTCACCGCGCTCGACACCGCCACGCAGAAAGCGCTCGCCGGCGGCGACCCCGCGGAGTTGCTCCGCACGGCGGAGCAAGAGATGGAGGCGGCCCTGGCGGGCTGACTCCGTTGCACGACCACCCGCACCGACGCTCCCGATCGGTGCGGGTTGCCGTGTGTCGGGCGCCCGACACCCGGCTGAGAGAGCCAAACGGATCCTCGGATCCGAGAAAGAGGACGACGACGTGAACTGGTTCGAGGACGGACGCCTGCGATTCGCGATGGGAGTGGAGGACACCTTCATCCCTCAGACACGGCCGGGTGAGCGTGCGCTGGATGAGTACGAACTCATGCAGCACTACCGCTTCTGGTCGGAGGATCTCGGCTACTGCGCCGAAGTCGGAAGCGAGATGGTGCGGTGGGGGATCCCCTGGTATCGCGTCAACCCGGCGCCGGGAGAGTGGGACTGGGAGTGGCTCGATGGAGTCATCGACCGCTTCGACGAGCTGGGGATCGAGCTCATCGCCGATCTCGTCCACTACGGGACACCGCTCTGGCTCGAGGATCAGTTCGTCAATCCGGAGTACCCGGAGCGCGTCGCCGAATACGCGGCCGCCGTCGCAGAAAGGTATCGAGGTCGGATCCGGCACTACACACCGCTCAACGAGCCGCTTCTGAACATCATGTACTGCGGCGAGTTCGCGCAGTGGCCGCCGTACCGCTCCGGGGATCGCGGCTTCGTCGGGGTTCTTCGAGGGATCTCACGCGGGATCGTCACAACGCAGCGGGCGATCGCTGCCGTCGATCCGGATGCCGACTTCGTGCACGTCGAGGCCTCCTTCCGGTTCGCGGGCGACACCGCCGCGCACAGCGACACTCATGAGCACCTGCGGCATCGCGCATACATCGTGCAGGACCTCGTGATGGGACGCGTCGGCGGCGATCACCCGCTCGTGCCGTACCTGCGGGAGAACGGGTTCACCGACGAGGACTTCGCCTGGGCCAGCGAGAACACGGCGATCCCCGACGTGGTCGGCGTCAACTACTACCCGCAGCACTCCACGGAGGTCTTCGAAGCAGGGGTGGTGCACACCGGGGGTCCCCGCGACCTCCGGCCGCGCCTCGACGCCGGCACCGAAGGGCTGGCCGACGTCATCGAGTCGTTCGCCGCGCGCTACGAGCGGCCCGTCTTCCTGACCGAGACGAGTTACACCGGCACCGTCGAAGAGCGGATCGCCTGGATGGATGCGTCGATCGCAGCGGTGGAGGATCTTCGTGCGACGGGTGTCGACGTCATCGGATACACATGGTGGTGCATCACGGACATGGTCGAGTGGTCCTATCGCCCGGGAGACGGCAAGCCGATGGACTACCGCCTCTCCATGGGACTGTGGGCGCTCGAAGAGGACGGCGATGGTGTGCTCCAGCGGTATCGCACACCGGTGGCGGACGCGTTCCTGCGGCATACCCGGGCCTGATCGTCGCGGCTCTTGACTGATTTACAACGTTGTGCAATTCTCCATTTACAACGATGTAAATCCTGATGGGGATCTCCGCGTCAGGACCCCAACCTCGGAGGACGCAATGAAGCGGTTATCGGAACAGAGATCTCGCGGGAGGCTGGCAGGACTGTCCGCCATCGCCGCGACGCTGGCACTCGTGGCGACGGGATTCGTCGCGACATCGGCTCAGGCGGTGACGACGGGCAACGGATCGCTCGTGTACGCCCCGCCGAACGGTTCGTCGTTCAACGATGAGGGCGGAGACGCGACCGGCACGGCCTACGCCAAGATCATCGCCCTCAAGCACAACGGAACCTCCAATGGGACGCTCCTGAACACGTTCGACGACGGGCGTCTGATCAAGGACGTCAACCCGAGCTCCAACCCCACGACCGACACGCAGGCATGCCTCGCGAACCCCGCCCTGGCATGCCACCAGGAGTGGCCGATCTTCCGCAGCACCAACGACGGCACGAGTTGGCAGAAGATCTCGGCGGTCAACCCGGGGCTGCAGTTCCCCGGGACCGCCGGACAGGAGAGCACGACGCAGCTCGACCGCCTTGCACAGCCGTTCCTCTTCGAGGTTCCGCAGACGACCGGAAACCTCGCGGCCGGCACGATCCTGCTCACCGGCCAGATCAGACCCGCTGACCGCAACGCCGCGTCGTCGGTGACGAAGCTCGTCGTCTACAAGAGCACCGACCGAGGGGCCTCGTGGAGCTACGTGAGCACGATCGACACGGGTGGGCCGGCGATCTACGACCCCTCCTCGACCTCCACGACCACGACCGTCTGGGAGCCGACGCTGGCGATCGATGGCGGGGGCGGTCTCGTCGCCTACTTCTCGGATGAACGGCAGAAGGCGAACGGCGTTCTCCAGGCCGTCTCCTACCGGCGCTCGCTCGACGGCGGTCAGACATGGGGCGCGCTCTCGAACGTGTCCGCACCGACCGACTCCACGCATCGCCCAGGGATGATCACGGTGGACAAGCTGCCCGACGGCTCCTACATCGCGACCTACGAAGTGGTGAATGCTCAGGGATACGCGTTCTCGAACGCCTCGCCCGTGTTCTTCAAGAAGTCGCCCGATGGCCTCAACTGGGGAACGACGACGAGTCTGGGAACGCCGGTCGAACTCGCCGACGGTCGCGGAATCGGATCGTCCCCGACGGTGAAGTGGGTGCCCACCGGAGGACCGAAGGGAATGATCGTCGTCGCCTCGAAGTGGGGACTCGACGCCGCCGGCAACCTCGACGGGGGCCAGAACTTCTTCGTCAACTACAACCTCGGCGCCGGACCGTGGGAGCGACTGCCCTTCGCCGTGACGTTCAACGGGCCGAGCTCGATCACCGGCTTCGCGCAGGGGATCGACTACAGCCCGGATGGTCGCACGCTGTACCAGGCGGTGAACGTCGACAACTACCGCGCGAATCCGTCGAACCCCAGCCAGACCTACCTCTACAACGACATCCGGGTCGGGACGATCCCGCTCACGGCGACCGCCTACGAGGCGGAGAACGCCGCGCGGACGAACACCACTCTCGTGACGCACGGCGACGCCTCGAACGGGAGCAAGGTCGGCAACATCAACTTCGCGGACAGCACGGTGACCTTCACCGTCGATGCTCCGCAGGCGGGTACATACGACCTCAATGTCCGGTACGCCAACGGGATGGGGTCCACGAGCGGTCATGCGGTGTCGGTGAACGGAGGGACGGCGACGAACATCAGCTATCCCGCCACGGCTGATTGGGGGCGCTACCTCTGGGCGCAGAAGTCCGTCACCCTCAATGCCGGGTCGAACACCGTGCGGTTCGCGTACTCGGGCACCTTCGCCGAGCTCGACCAGATCCAGCTCCACAAGAGTGGAACCACCCTGCCGGCGACATTCCAGGTGCTGAACCGCAACAGCGGCAAGGTTCTCGAGATCCTGTCCGCGCTCACGACCGACGGTGCCCCCGCCGGGCAGTGGGGGCCGACAGCGAACGCCACGCAGATCTGGAAGGTGCAGCCCGCGACGGGGGGAACGTTCGAACTCGTGAACAAGAACAGCCGGAAGCTCCTCGAGATCCCCGGCGCCTCCACCGCTGACGGCACCGACGCGGTCCAGCGGTCGGCGAGTGGCACCGCCACGCAGCGCTGGAACCTGGCGCCCAACAGCGCGGGCTACTGGACCATCGCCAACGCGAACAGTGCGAAGCTCCTCGAGATCGGCTCGTGCTCGACGGCCGACGGGGCGGTCGCGCAGCAGTGGGGTCCGACCGGGGCGGCGTGCCAGGAGTGGCGCCTCATCAAGGAGGGCATCCAGTGATGAAGGCGTGATGCGGGGCGCGGGGCGGTCGGAGACATCGGCCGCTCCGCTCCTGTGTCCCGGCCCGGGTCAGTCCGACGGGACGGCGGACTCGCGGACGACCACCTCGAAGTCGACCAGCACCTCGCGGGGGTCCGACGGCCGACCGCCGCCGTCACGGATGCGGGTGAGGAGCAGCTCCACGGCGAGAGCGGCGATCTGCTCCCGACCGGGGTTGATCGTCGACAGGCTCGGGAGCGTGTACTGGGCCTCGTCGATGTCGTCGAAGCCCACGACCGAGACGTCGTCGGGAATGCGGAGGCCTGCCTCCTGGAGGGCGCGCATCGCGCCGAGCGCGAGCGCGTCGTTGAGCCCGAACACGGCATCGAACTCGACGCCGTCATTCAGAAGGTCGCGGATCGCCTCGGCTCCGTTCGACCGGTGCCAGAGCGTCGTGTACCGCACGAGCGACTGATCGACCTCGATGCCGGCGGCGGCGAGTGCCTGCTCGTAGCCCTGGGTGCGGAGGGCTGCGGATCCCACATCCTCATCGACGTGTGCGCCGACGAGAGCGATGCGTCGTCGACCGGCCTGAAGGAGCAGTTCCGTCGCCGCCTGCGCAGCTTCGACGTTGCGCATGGTGACGTGATCGACAGGTCCCCCGAAGATGCGCTCGCCGAGCAGCACCACCGGGAAGTCGACCTCGAAGTGCTGAGCATCCGCCTGACCCATGCCGAGGGGGCTGAAGATGAGCCCGTCGGTGAGCTGCATGCGTGGGCTCGTCAGGACGGCGATCTCGCGGTCACGGTCGGCGCCGGTCTTCTCGATGAGCACCACGAGACCGTGTCTCTCCGCCTCGGCGATGACCGCGTCGGCGAGTTCCCCGAAGTAGCTGAGGCTCAACTCGGGAAGCACCAGCCCGATCACGCCGCTCCGTCCGGAGCGGAGAGAGCGTGCCGAAAGGTTCGGCTGGTAATTGAGCTCTTCGATCGCCTGGCGTACGCGGGTCCTCGTCGACTCCTTGACATGCGGGTAGTCGTTGACGACGTTGGAGACGGTCTTGATCGAGACGCCGGCGAGATTCGCCACGTCGTGGAGGGTGGCTGCCATACGACCTCCCAGACGTCATCACCGTCCTTGATGATACAACGTCGTAATCACCTCGCAGCCTCAGGGGTGAGGCTCCTGGGGTGGCGTCGAGAGGCGCGTGAAGGAGAGGTCGACGAGGGGCAGGGCGTCCCGCGGCACCACCGCCGTGCACACCACATGCTCGTCGACGCGGAAGCCGATGCTGTAGACGAACGGGTCGGTGTCGATCTGCAGCCCGGGGCGGTGTTCTCCGTCGACGTCGAGCGAGGTGTCCGATACCGCGGTGATCGTGGCGGTCCACGCATCGTCGTCGTCGCGCGGATCCCGGGACAGGCCGAGCTCCTCGCGGAATCGGTTGCGCAGGATGTGGTTGGTGTGCGCGACGAGCTGATCGGAGAGGGTGCTGCCCTCGCGAGCGCGGGAAGCGCGCCAGGTGGTGCGCACCGCTTCCCACAGCATCGGATACCGGAAAGCCTGTACCTGCTCGATCAGCCAGGCCGGACGCCCCCATGGCGGTTCGTCTTCGAGGGAACGCCTCGTCGCCTCGTCCAGCTCGATCTCATTGCGGGGATCGGTGTGATCGTCGGGGTACCGCCACAACGTGTAGCTGAACTCCGCTGACACCTCGTCGGTGCCCGCCGGGCCGCCGATCTCCGTGAAGCCGGTGATCGACATGCGCGTGAGCGCGGGCTGCGACCGCAGCTCGAAGACGGGGAAGGGAAGACTCCGCAGCCGGGCCTCCGCCTCGATGCTCGGGTCTGGCGCGTCCGTCGGGACCACTCCGCTGAACTCCATCGGTCCAGTGTGCCTCCTCAGCCCGCATCACAACAGGATGTCGTCCGCAGCGCCCAGACTCCGCCACCCCGTCTCGCGGGCTCCGGGCCGCTCCTGCACATCCGCTTCCGGCAGTGGTCCCAGGTCGATGCCGGTCAGGGTGGCGATGTCGGCGACCGGCACCTGGAACGTGCGGAAGGCGCCCAGCGGCGGTACGGCGAGAATGCCCTCGCGGGTGTCGACGAGCTCGGACTGATCGAGAACGAAACCAGCGGCGGCGAGACCGTCCGGCCCCTGCCAGGCGGCGATCTTCCAGAATCGCAGCGGGATCCGGATGCCGCGGTACGGCGGGTCGTCCGCGGCGAGGATCGGCGCGGTGAAGACCGAGACCCGCTGATCCGTGGTCTCGGCATACGCGAGCACGTGGTCTTCGAGGCCGAGCCAGAGCTCCTTCGACTGGTTGAAGCCGGCGGCCTGCGGTGCGGCGTTCGGGTAGAAGAAGGTCGCCTCGGTGGCGGCGCGAGCCACGTCGACCGGCCCCCATCCGGGATCGCGGCGGCGCACGAGGTGCCCGCGGTCGAGGTCGTTGTGGGCATACACCTCCGGCCCGGTCTGCTCGGCGGCCGGCACGCGCTCGTCGAGGCGCCAGTCGCCGGTGCGCGGGAGTTCCTGCAGAGAGCCGCCGTCGATGTTCACCGCGGTCACCGCGGCGAGCTGCCGCACGGGATCGAGCAGCACCGTGAAGCGTGGATAGGGGAGTGGGCGCACTGTTTGCGCGGGGCGCGGGAGGGGGAGAGTCGCTCCGAGGAACTCCGGATCGTAGCCGTCGGTCATGCCCTCATCGTGCCCGGTGCCACCGACGCGCGCACGGGTCAGGTCGACTCAGCCCACGATCACATCGAGCGCGACGGTGGGGCAGGCGACCCGCGGCAGGTCGGCGAGACCGCTGCCCCGCACCGAGTCGCCGGTCGCCCATCGCGGATCGGTCGACACGACCACGCGTCCGACGCCGTTCGTCAGCGTGACCTCGCTGCCCAGCGCGGCGAACCGGTGGGTCAGGTCCCGCTCGACCGCCGACACGAGCAGGTCGAGTCCGGCGACGCCGATCCGCTGTCCGTCCACGTCGGCGGGCACGGCGATCGTGATCGTGTACTCGTCGCTGCAGAGGTAGTCGACGTAAGGGCCGGCCACATGCGGCTCGCCGGTGGTCATCGGCACGCGGTACCACTCGAGCGCGCTGTAGTCGATGTTCTCCTTGTTGAGCGACTGCGAGGCGAGCACGAGCTGCCGCCGGTCGTCGCCCTGCCACCACGCCAGGTGGCTGTGGGCGTCGGCGAGCAGATCGATCGCCGCGATGAACCCGGCGCCGTAGACGGGCACGCCGCGCAGGTCGAGTGTCTTCAGGGCATGCGGGCGCACCAGGGCATCGATCTTCGAGCGGGTGAGCGGCCCGGTGGCCCTGGCCTCGGCGACCTGGGTGGCGAACGGGCCCACCCAGTCGACCAGGGCCCGCACGGGCGCGGAGAAGTAGTCCTCCACGATCGCGGCCGCGGCCTGGGTGGCGGTGTCGGTTGCTGTGTTCATCGCGTCCTCCTGTGCACGTCGATGCGGGTCTTCGGAACTAACCGTTCGCGGCCTGGAGCCGGATCAGCGCGTCGATGGTCTCGGCGGCCATGAGCTCGGTCCTCGCCCCGGCGGCGTCGGGGTCTCCGGCCTCCACGGCGTCGATGACGGCGGCGAGGTGCGCGCCCTGCCGTCGAAGATTCTCGGTCTCGTGCGCGACGAGACGCAGGTACGGCGAGAGCTCTGCCTGGAGCTTCATCTGCTCGCGAGTCAATCGCGCCGACTGGCTGAGCGCGACGATCTCGATCTGCACGTCGTCGAGCAGCCGGCGCTGCGCCTCGGTGTCGAGTTCGTCGATACGGTCCATCCGACGACGGACCCGCTGGGTCTCGCTGGGGTCGGCGCGCCTCGCCGCGAGGCGGACGCAGGCACCGGTGATGGCGGCGTAGTGCGCGCCGAGATCGCGCAGGGCGACGCGCGAGGTGCGACGCACTGCTTCCCGCGCGAACGTCAGGGGATCGGCGTGTGCGGCGACGAAGCTGCCGCCGTTGCGCCCGCGTCTGGTGACGACGAGACCGCGACCGCGCAACGCGAGAAGCGCCTCGCGCACGGTCACCGGAGCGACGCCGAGGCTCTTGCTGAGGTCGGCCTCGGAGGGGAGGCGCTCGCCGGCACGGAGGTGGCCGCGGGTGATCGCGTCGACCAGGCGGCGCTCGACGAGCTCGGCCCTGCCCTCGTCGCCGATGGGCTGGAACAGCGCGCCCTGAAGGCGGTGCGGTTGCTCGTGCTCCGCGTCGGGGGAGGGGTCGGCAGGGGCGTGCGTCGGATGCGTCGTCGAGCTCGATGCCATTCTGCGATTCTCCCTTCCGCGCTCACCATACCCAAGAAACTCGCTGTTGACATATTACCTCTGGGTTTATATGTTTTGGGAATCTTCCGAGTTCGACGATGACCGAGGAGCGCGAGATGATCGCCACGGCACCCGCAGCACCCGCAGCCTCAGAGGCCGCCCGTCCCGACGGGACGGTGACCCTGAGCGGCGTCACGAAGTCGTTCGGCGAGTTCACCGCCGTCCGGGACCTCGACCTCGAGGTCGCCTCGGGGGAGTTCCTCTCGATGCTCGGTCCGTCGGGCTCGGGCAAGACGACGGTGCTGCGCATGATCGCCGGCTTCGAAGACACCACCTCCGGCAGCATCCGCCTCTCCGGCGTCGACGTGACCAGGACCCCTCCGCACGCCCGTCCGGTCAACACCGTCTTCCAGGACTACGCGCTGTTCCCGCACCTGACCATCGCCGACAACGTCGGCTACGGATTGCGCGTCCGCGGCGAGGGCAAGAGCGCCAGGGCCGCTCGGGTGCAGACCTCGCTGGAGCAGGTGCGGCTCGACCACGTCGCCGACCGTCTGCCGCACCAGCTCTCCGGCGGGCAGAGGCAGCGGATCGCCCTGGCCCGCGCCCTCATCCTGCGCCCCCAGGTGCTGCTGCTCGACGAACCGCTCGGCGCGCTCGACAAGCAGCTCCGCGAGCAGATGCAGATCGAGCTCAAGCAGATCCAGCGCGAGGTCGGCATCACCTTCATCTTCGTCACCCATGACCAGGAGGAGGCCCTCACCCTGAGCGACCGCGTCGCGGTGTTCAACGGCGGCCGGATCGAGCAGGTCGGCACCGCGCGGGATGTGTACGAGCGCCCGGAGACCGAATTCGTCGCACGCTTCCTCGGGCTCTCGAACCTCATCGGCGGAGAGCTGGCTGAGAGCCTGACCGGCGACCGGCGGACCATGAGCGTGCGTCCGGAGCGGATGCGGCTGACCGGACCGGATGCGGCGCTCGCCGCGGGCGAGGTCTCGCTCACCGGCACGATCAGCGAGATCGTCTACACGGGCCCCGCCACCCGCTACCTCGTGACGACCGACGCGGGCCTCGACCTCATCGCCGAACGCCCGAACGCGCGCCACTCCGCCGACGACGATCTCGCCCGCGGACACCACGTCCGTGCCGTCTGGTCACCCGACCACGCGGCCCGGCTTCCCTGAAGAACCGCACCTGAAACACCGCAACACCCGAACACCTGAGAACACAGCAGCACCGATCACGAAGGAGCGATCCATGCGTAAGAAGATCCTGGCCGCCGCGGCGATGACCGCGGTCGCCGCCCTAGCCCTGTCCGGCTGTTCCACCGGCGGAGAGGAGACGCCGGCCGAAGGGGGCGGCGGACTCCAGATCGACGTTCCCGACATCGCCATGCAGGAGGAGCTCGGCGACTACGAGGGCGAGGTCAACATCGTCGCCTGGAGTGGATTCGTCGAGCCCGCCTGGAGCGATGCCTTCACCACCGAGACCGGCTGCGTCGTGAACCGCCGCGTCGCCGGCACCAGCGACGAGATGGTCCAGCTCATGCGCACCGGCGACTATGACCTGGTCTCCGCCTCGGGCGACGCGAGCCTGCGCCTGATCGCGGGTGGCGACGTGCAGCCGTTGAACCTCGAGCTCATCCCGAACTTCGGCGACGACATCGTCGAGGGCATGAAGGGCCAGATCTACGACACCATCAACGGCAAGTCCTACGGCATCCCGATCGGCCGCGGCGCGAACATCCTGCAGTACAACAGCGATGTCGTGACCGAGGAGCCCACCAGCTGGGACATCGCGTGGGAGAAGGACAGCCCCTACGCGGGCAAGGTCATCGCCTACGACGCCCCGATCTACATCGCCGACGCCGCGGTGTACCTGATGGCGCACGAGCCCGACCTCGGCATCACGAACCCGTACGCGCTCGACCAGAAACAGCTGGATGCGGCGATCGACCTGCTCAAGCAGCAGAACGACATCGTCTCCGAGTACTGGTCCGACCCCGCGGCGCAGATCACCTCGTTCGCGGGCGGCACCACGGTGCTCGGCACGTCGTGGGAGGTGCTGCGCAAGCTGACCGAGGATGACAAGTTCAAGAGCGTGCTCCCGGAAGAGGGCTCGACCGGGTGGTCGGACGCCTGGATGATGGCGACCGAGTCGAAGAACCCGAACTGCGCTTACGCGTGGATGGACTACTCGTCTTCGCCGGAGGTGAACGGCGCGATCGCGATGAACTTCGGCATGGCGCCCGCGAACGCCGCCTTCTGTGACACCAGCGATGAGGCGAAGGCGCACTGCGACTACTTCAACGCCACCGACGAGGAGTACTTCAAGAACGTCTGGTTCTGGACGACTCCGATCGAGCAGTGCATCGACGGCCGCACCGACGTCACCTGCACGAACTTCCAGCAGTGGACGGACGCCTGGCTCTCGGTCAAGGGCTGAGCCGCATCGAGGGGCGGGTCGTCCGGCCCGCCCCTCACCTCCGCAGATCTTCCGCCACCACGAACGGGATCGACATGAAGCGCCGCCTCCGCATCGCCGGGCTCCTCGCTCTTCCGATGAGCTGGCTCATCGGGATCTACATCTTCTCGCTGGTCATGCTCCTCGTGACCGCCTTCTGGATCACCGACCCCTTCACCTCGAAGGTGAAGCCCGGTTTCACGCTGCGCAACTTCGAGCAGCTCTTCGTCAATCCGGCCTACCTGTCGACCTCGCTGCGCACCCTCGGGATCGCGCTCGCCGTGACGGTGCTCGCCGTGCTCATCTCCGTCCCCCTCGGCATCTTCATGGCGAAGGTGGCCTCGCCCTGGCTGCGGGCACTCCTCGCGGTCTCGATCACCCTGCCGCTCTGGGCCGGCTACCTGGTCAAGGTGCTCGCGATGCGGATCACCTTCACCGAGCAGGGCTTCGCGAACTGGCTGCTCGCACCCCTCGGGCTCTCCGGCCCCGGCTTCAGCATCCTGACCGTCGTGCTGACCCTCACGTACCTGTGGCTGCCGTACATGGCGGTCCCGGTGTACACCGCGATCCGACAACTGCCGCCCAACCTCTTCGACGCCTCCGCCGACCTCGGTGCCGGATCCTGGCGCACGATCGTCTCGGTCGTGCTCCCGCTCATCAAGCCCGCCCTCATCGCGGGTTCGGTGTTCACGTTCTCCCTGAGCCTCGGCGACTACCTCGTCGCCCGGTTCGTCGGCGGCGACACGCAGATGATCGGCAGCGTGATCGCGTCGAACATCAACCTGAACCCGCCGCTGGCGGCCGCGTACTCGCTCGTGCCGATCGCCTTCGTCGTCGTCTACCTGGTGAGCGTGCAGCGCACCGGTGCTCTGGAAAGGATGTGAGTCGCGCATGCTGAGACTGTCCCGCACCTCCAAGGTCGTGCTCGGAATCATCGTCGCGATCGTGCTCGCGTTCATGTACATCCCGCTCGCGCTCGTCGTGCTCAACTCGTTCAACTCCGCGCGCATCGTGAGCTGGCCGGTCACCGGGTTCTCGCTCGAATGGTGGGGCAAGGCGTTCACCAGCGAGCCGGTGCGCGCGGCTCTGCTGAACTCGGTCCTCGTCGCCTCCGGTGCCACCGTGATCGCCGTGATCCTCGGAACGCTCGTGGCCTTCGCGCTGCAGCGGTACTCGTTCTTCGGTCAGCGCGCCGTGAACCTCCTCGTGGTGCTGCCGATCGCCCTTCCGGGCATCGTCACCGGTGTCGCCCTGAACAACACGTACAACCAGATCCTGGAGCCCATCGGCATCCAGGTCGGGTTCTACGGCATGATCATCGCGCACGGCACCTTCTGCATCGTCATGGTGTTCAACAACGTGCTCGCGCGGCTGCGACGGATGAACCCCGGCATCGAGGAGGCGTCGAAGGACCTCGGGGCGAGCCCGTGGCAGACATTCGTGCTGGTGACGCTTCCGCAGTTCCGCAGCGCGCTCATCGCCGGCGCCATCCTCGCCTTCGCCCTCAGCTTCGACGAGGTGTACGTGACGATCTTCACGGCTCCTCCCGGCGTCGACACCCTGCCGCTGTGGATCATGAACCAGATGGCGCGGCCCAATGAGGCCAACGTCGTCAACGTCGTCGCGACGGTCGTCATCGTCGCGTCCTTCATCCCGGTGTGGATCTCACAGCGGCTCGGGAAGGAGGTCGACGAGCGCGACTGACGCGGACGCGGGCGTCGCCGGATGCGACGCTCACTCAGATCTGGGGGACTGCAGGGGGCTGCAGTCAGGCACACAGCAGTTTTCGGTCTTCCACGATCAAAGGAGTTCGTTGATGGAAAAGCGCATGAGTGACGTCGTCTTCTCGCGGCGTGCAGTGCTGGGCGGGATGCTCGGGGCGGGCGCGATCATGCTCGTCGGGTGCGGGCCGGATGAGGCATCGCCCTCGCCGTCCGCAGGGAGCGGAGGAGGGTCGTACGACGTCATCGTCATCGGGGCGGGCTCCGCCGGCATGGCCGCCGCGCGGGAGCTGATCGACGCCGGCAAGAAGGTGATCGTGCTCGAGGCGCGCGACCGCGTGGGCGGACGCCTGTGGACCGACCGCACCCTGATGAGCATCCCGCACGAGCGCGGCGCATCGCTGTGTCACGGCGGCCCGGACACCGAGACCTGGGCCTGGGCGCAGAAGCTCGGGATCGAGGGGCGGAAGTTCGAGAACAAGTTCTCCCGCTACAGCCCGAGCACGCCGTGGGTCGGCTGGGACACCCCCGACTTCTACGCCTTCCCCGAGGGCACGCCTGCGCTCGCGGTGCCGCTGCCGGAGCCGACGGCGAAGGAGTCGGCGCTGCAGTACCTGGAGCGCCTCGGCATCGCGCCGACGAACTACCCGCTCGCGCTGTTGGGCATCCAGGTCGACACCGAGCAGTTCGCCGTCTACCCGGCCTACGGTGTCGTCGACACGCTGACCGCCTGCCTGACGGTGTCGAAGACCGGGGTGATCGAGCCCGACGGGTACGCCGGTGACTACAAGCTGCTCGCGCCGTACGTCGACATCCTGAACGCCGTGGGGGAAGGCGTGGAGGTGCGGTTGGAGACGCCGATCGAGATGATCGACTACTCCGGATCCGGAGTGAGCGTGCAGGCGGGATCCGAGACGTTCGAGGCGGATGCCTGCGTCGTCACGGTGCCCATCGGGGTGCTGCAGAAGAAGTCGATCACCTTCTCGCCGCCGCTGGAGGACGACCGGATGGCGGCCATCGACGCGGTGAAGCAGACCGTCGCGTACAAGACCATCCTCGAGTTCGACCACCCGGTGCGCCCGGAGAGCTTCGACATGGTGAACCAGCACGACGAGGGGCCCTGCCAGTTCTGGGACGAGTCCACCGGGATGCCCGGCTACGACGGCCAGCTCATCGTGGCCTGGGACACCGGGGATCGCGCGCGGGAGCTGCTCGCGCTTCCGGAGAAGGAGCGGTTCGACGCGGCGCTCGCCGGAGTGCGCAAGCTCGCCGGCGACCAGGGGCTGAACTACGTGAACGCGTCGAACTACGACTGGCGCGACGACGAGTTCGCCCTCGGGGCGTATGCGACCGGCGAGCGGGATCAGGACACGATCTACCGGCCGGCGAAGGACACGCTGTTCTGGGCCGGGGCGATCAAGAGCTCGGTCGCGAGCGCGCACTCCAGCGGGCTCGAAGCGGCGCAGGCGGTGCTGGTCGCGTCGTAGCGGCGCGGGAGTAGGGGAGGAGCGGGGCCGGTGGAGCAGGTCCCGCTCCTCTGCCGCCTCGGTGCCACTTTGACATAGGTCAAAATCTCGAATAGCGTCGAGCCATGGCTCAGGCACGCGATCGCGACGACGTCTCCGACCGCATCGCGGGCGCCACCGCCGCCGAGATCTCGGAGAGCGTGCGCGATCTCGTCGATCGCGGCGAGCTCGCCCCCGGCGATCACCTCCCCTCGGTCCGGGCCCTCGCCGCCCGCCTCGGCGTCAACCGCAACACGGTGCTCGCGGCCTACCGCTCGCTGGTCACCGCGCGCGTCGCGATCACGGGCGGCCGCACCGGCACGACGGTGCTCGGTCCCGCGCAGAACCCCGACGAGGGTTACACCGCGGGGACGGTGCTGCGCGACATCGGCAGCGGCAACCCCGATGCCGCGCATCTTCCCGACCTCGCCGCCGCCTTCGCCGGTGTCGAGCCCGCCCACGTGCTCTACGGCGAGTCCGTGATCGACCCCGCACTGGCCGAATGGGCCACGGAGTGGATCGCCGCCGACCACCCTCGTCCGTTCCGTCTGTCGATCACCGCCGGGGCCGTGGACGCCGTCGAGCGCCTGCTCGCCCAGAGCCTGGTGCAGGGCGACCGTGTCGGTCTCGAAGACCCGTGCTTCCTCTCCAGCATCCACACCGCACGCCTCGCCGGGTACGCGCCCGTCGCGATCCCCGTCGACCGCGAGGGGATGACCGTCGAGGGCCTGCGCACCGCCCTGGAAAGCGGCGCCCGCGCGATCGTCTGCACGCCGCGCGCGCACAACCCGACCGGGGTCGGCATCACCGCGGCACGGGCGATGGCGCTTCGCGAGGTTCTCGCCGAGCACCCGCACGTGCTGGTCATCGAAGACGACCACTTCTCGTTGCTCTCGACCACGCCGTACTCCAGCATCATCGCGCCCACCCATCAACGATGGGCGCTCGTGCGCTCGGTGTCGAAGTTCCTCGGACCCGACATGCGCCTCGCGGTCACGGCATCCGATCCGGTCACCGCGAACCGGCTCGCCCTGCGACTCAGCCCCGGCACGATGTGGGTCAGTCACGTGATGCAGAGGCTCGCCGCCGGGATGCTGCGCGATGCCGCCACGCAGAGCCTGATCGCCGACGCCGGCACACACTATGCGGCACGCAACCGCGCGTTCGTCGCGCAGCTGGCCGCACGGGGAGTGCACGCGCAGGGCGACGACGGGCTCAACGTCTGGGTCGACGTCCAGGGCGATACCGCCGAGGTGTCCCGTCGTCTCGCGTTGCGGGGCTGGCTCGCCCGCTCCGGTGCGGAGTTCGCGCTCGATCCTGACGGCTCGTCCGGTGACACGCACCTGCGTCTGACCGTGCACGACCTCGACGAGGCCGACACGCAGCGCCTCGTCGACGACCTCGCCGGTGCCATCGCCGGCACCCGCGGGACGGGAGCGGAGTCATGAGGGCGGGTGGGATGGCCGAAGCCGAGTATCGAATCGGACGCTCCTCCCGGCTGGAGGGTGTGCTGTACGACCTCCGCGGCCCCGTCGCGGCACGCGCAGCCGAACTCGAGCGCAGCGGTGAGTCCATCCTGCGGCTCGACATCGGCAACCCGGCGCCCTTCGGATTCGAGGCTCCGCCGGCCATCGTCGAGGCACTGCGCTCCGCGCTCCCGCACGCGCACGGGTACTCGGAATCGGCCGGCCTGCCCGAGACCCGCGAGGCGATCGCTGCGCACTACGCCCGCCGCCGCGGTTTCCCCGCTCTTTCGATCGACGACATCACGGTCGGCAACGGCGTCTCCGAGCTTGTCGGACTCACTCTGCAGGCCTTGCTGGAGCCGGGCGACGAGGTGCTGATCCCGAGCCCGGACTATCCGCTGTGGACCGCATCGACCGTGCTCTCCGGAGGGCAGCCGGTGCACTACCCCTGTGTCGAGTCCGAAGGCTGGATGCCCGACCTCGCGGCGATGGAGTCGCTGATCGGCCCGCACACCGCGGCGATCGTCCTCATCAACCCGAACAACCCGACGGGGGCGGTGTACGGGCGCGAGGTGCTCGAGCAGATCGCCGAGCTCGCGCGACGACACGGGCTGCTGCTGCTCTCCGATGAGATCTACGACCGGGTCGTCTATCCCGGGTTCGAGCACCTCTCCACCGCCCAGATCGCGCCGGATGTCCCCTGCGTCACGTTCGCCGGGCTGTCCAAGACCCACCGCGTCGCGGGCTACCGTGCCGCCTGGATGACGGTCACCGGGTTCCATGCCGATGACCAGTTCCTCTCCGGCGTGCGCCTGCTGGCGTCCATGCGGATGTGCGCATCGGTTCCCGCGCAGCACGCGATCACGGCCGCGCTGACGCAGGATGACTCGCTCGACGCACTGGTCGCATCCGATGGCCGGCTCACGCGGCAACGGGATGCGGCGCTCGACGCGCTCGACGCGATTCCGGGTGTCCGCACCCAGGCCGCGGGTGGGGGGCTGTATCTCTTCCCGCGACTCGATCCGGAGCTGCACCGCATCGACGACGACGAACGGCTGGTCCTCGACCTCCTCGACGCGGAGCGCATCCTCCTCGTGCACGGGAGGGCGTTCCATCTGCGTACCCCCGATCATGTGCGGATCGCCTTCCTCCCCCAGACCGACGTGCTCGCCGACGCGCTCCGACGCTTCGGCTCCTTTCTGAGCGGATACTCTCCGCCAGGGCGCTGAGCGCCTCCGACCCGGTGGAGTGACCGAGTGGCCAGGTCGCGGTCCGCAAGACCGTGCACGCAGGTTCGATTCCTGCCTCCACCTCAGACCGGGCTCACGAGAGCCGACGCCGACGAAGGGCCTTCCGCCATGGACAGCGCATTCATCCCCGCAGCCAAACCGCTCATCGGTGACGAGGACGTGGCGGCCGTCGAACGCGTGCTGCGCAGCGGGATGCTCGCCCAGGGCCCGGAGGTCGCCGCGTTCGAGGCGGAGTTCGCCGAGCAGTTCCTGCAGGGCCGCACCGCGGTGGCCGTCAACTCCGGCACGAGCGGGCAGCTGCTGGGCCTGATCGCGTCGGGGGTCGGGGCGGGCGACGAGGTGATCGTGCCATCGTTCACGTTCGCTGCGGTGGCGAACTCCGTCGTCCTCGCGGGCGCGACCCCGGTCTTCGTCGATATCGAGCCGGTGCACTTCACCCTCGATCCGGCACGGGTGCGCGCGGCGATCACTCCGCGGACGAAGGGCATCATGCCGGTGCATCTGTATGGGCACCCCTTCCTCGTCGACGAGATAGAAGCGGTGGCGGCCGAGCACGGCCTGGCGATCTACGAGGATGCGGCGCAGGCGCACGGGGCTGCCTGGCGCGGTCGTCCGTCCGGCACCATCGGCGCGTTCGGGATGTTCAGCCTGTATCCGACCAAGAACATGACGGCCATCGAAGGCGGCATCGTCGCGTGCGCCGACGAGGACATGGCTCGCACCATGCGGCTGCTGCGAAACCAGGGGATGGAGACGCAGTACGCGAACGAGATCGTCGGGTACAACAACCGCATGAGCGAGGTGCACGCCGCGGTGGGTCGCGTGCAGCTGCGGAAGGTGGGGGAGTGGACTCGGCAGCGTCAGCGGAATGCGGCGCTGTTGGATGAGGCGCTCGCCGGCATCGACGGGCTCACGATTCCGCGGGTCGCCGACGGCGCCGAGCACGTGTATCACCAGTACACGGTGCGCATCGCCGGGGGCGAGCGCGACCGGGTGCGGGATGCCCTGCGCGATGAACACGCTGTCGGAGCGGGCGTCTACTACCCGATCCCCAACCACCGGCTGCCCTCGCTGCAGCGGTACGCCCCCGAGGTCGACCTGCCCGAGACCGAGCGGGCGGCACAGGAGGTGCTCTCGATCCCGGTGCACCCGTCGCTCTCGCGTGAAGACCTCGACCGGGTCATCAACGGTCTCGAGGCCGTGATGTCGGCCGGCGGGTGACCGCCGGGCTCGCGCTGCGTGGTCAGGCGGCCAGGGCGAGCCACACGCGCGGCGAATGGCCGATGCGCTGGGCGAAGACCCGCGAGAACGCCGAGGCGCTGGCGTAGCCGAGCTCCGCGGCGACGGTGCTGACCGACATCCCGGCGCGCAACTGCTCCTGCGCGACGGTGAGACGCCATTCGGTGAGGTGGTCACCGGGCGATCGCCCGAGGACGTCCTTGAACCGTGCGGCGAAGGCGCTCCGCGACATGTTCGACCTGCGCGCCAGCGACTCCAGGTTCCACGGATCGCCCGGCGCCTCGTGCATCGCGACCAGTGCCGGAGCGAGCCGCTCGTCGGCGAGACCGGGAAGCAGGCCCGGGGGGAGGTCGAGCCGACCGCTGTTGTCGAGCATCCATCGCAGCAGCTGGATCAGGACCACTTCGAACATGCGGTCGGCCACGAGCGGGCGTCCGCAGCGGACGTTGTCGACCTCGGAGAACAGCAGGTCGAGGGCCGGGGCGAGGGCGGCGACCTCGTCGAGGGGCAGCACGATCACCGACGGCAGCGTGCGCACGAGCGGATGGGTGGCACCGCCGTCGAAGTCCAGCGTCGCGCACGCGAAGTCCGACTCGTCGGTCGGCGCGTTGAGGAAGGTGTGGTCGAGCGGACGCGGGAAGAACAGCAGGCTCGGCCGCGTGATGACCTCGCGCTCGGTGCGGCCGTCGGGGCGACGGTGGGTCACCTCCATCTCTCCGCGACGCAGCACGTGCAGGTAGCCGTGACCGCTGCTCGCCGGGAAGACCGTCGTGCCGCACAGGGGGCCCGTGTGGAACAGGCGCGTGCGCACGCGGAAGCGCTTGAGCAGCGGAGTGAGGCGGTCGACAGAGGGCATGGTTCCAGTATCTGGACGATCGGTCATGAATGCAAGACGTTCTGGTGCGCATCGTGCGGTGATTCCCGGAAGACTCGAGGGGAGGCCGATCGGCCTCATCCTGCTAACGAAGGAGCATCACATGCCCAACGTCTCTCTCATCGAACGCGAATCGGCCACCGGACCCGTCAAGGAGCAGCTCGACCAGATCGCCGGCGCCTTCGGAACCGTGCCGGCGATGTTCCGCGCCGTCGCCCACTCTCCGGCTGCCCTGACGAGCATGTGGAGCGCATTCGGCGCGTACGGGGGCGGCACCCTCGGTGCTGCGCTCAGTGAGCAGATCGCCGTGGCGGTCGCCGACCGCAACTCGTGCAACTACTGCCTCGCGGCGCACACCGCACTCGGCAAGAAGGCCGGTCTGACGCGCGAGACGCTCGCCGCAGCACAGGTCGGCGAGTCCGACGATCCGCGCACGGCCGCGTTGCTGGCATTCGCGCTGAAGCTCGTCGACGCCCGCGGACAGGTGTCCTCGGCCGATGTCGACGCGGTCCGCGCGCAGGGGTGGAACGACGAGCAGATCGTCGAGACCATCGGTCAGGTGGCGCTGAACCTGTTCACGAACTACGTGAACATCGCCCTCGATGTGCCGGTGGACTTCCCGAGCGTGGCACTGCGCCGCGCGAGCTGAACCGCCACCGACGAAGGGCCGGGACCATCAGGTCCCGGCCCTTCGTCGTGCCGTCTCAGTTCGCGTCGGCGTGGTGTGCGGGGCTGTCGACCTCGTCCAGCCACGCGGCGATCGTGGTGCGAGCGGCGGTCTCGAGCCGCGGGCCGTGGAGCCTGGCCTGCTCGCGGATCGTGCGCGGGTCGATGCCGTGGTGGTGCAGCTCGTGCGCGTGCCCGATGAGCCAATTGCCGATCGTGCGATGGTCGGCCTCCAGGTGGAACTGCAGCGCGAGCACGGTGTCGGTAGCGAACGCCTGGTTCGGGAAGTCCGGAGTGCGGGCGAGATGGCGGGCGCCCTCAGGGATGGCGAAGGCATCGCCGTGCCAGTGCAGGACGGGCAGCCCGTCGAGGGAGCGCAGGGGAGAATCGAGCCCCTCGGCCGTGAGCTCGAGCGGCGCGTAGCCGATCTCCACGGACCCGGTCGGAGCGACCACTGCTCCCATCTCCTCGGCGATCAGCTGTGCGCCCAGGCAGATGCCCAGCATCGCCCGGCCCTGGCGCAGTCGGTGCGCGATCGCCTCCTTCGACGCGTGCAGGAACGGATAGTGCACGGTGTCGTACACCCCGATGGGACCGCCCAGCACGATCAGCAGATCCGCTTCGTCGACCCGCTCGATGTCGATCGCCCGCACGCCGAGGTCGACATACTCCACGTGATACCCGCGCTCGATCAGGAGCGGCTCGAGGATTCCCAGATCCTCGAAGCGGACGTGCCGGAATGCGAGGGCGATGCGCGACCGCGAGGAATCGATCGTCATGGTGTCCGTCCTTCTGCGACGTGCGCGACGAGCTCGGTGAGGCGGTGCGAGTATCCCCACTCGTCGTCGTACCAGGCCGAGATCTTCACCTGGGAGCCGGTCGCGCGGATCAGCGTGGTGTCGAGTATCGACGAGTGCGGGTCGATGACCGAGTCCGAGACGGCGATCTCATCGTCGGCGCAGCGCAGGACCCCTTTGAGTCTTCCCTCCGAAGCCGTCTGGAAGGCCACCCTCACCTCGTCGGCCGTCACGGTCTGCGTCGCCGTGACGGTGAGATGCGTGATCGACCCCCTGAGCGTGGGAGCCCGCAGCGCCGTGCCCTCGAGTCGGCCGTCGAGGTGCGGGAGGACGCGGGTGACGGCCTCGGCGGCGCCGAGGCTGCTCGCGCTGATCCTCGCGTCTCGGGTTCCCGCGGGCAGCAGGTCGGCGTGCGGGATGTCCTGGAGGCAGTCGTCGACGGAGCCTGCGTGGACCGTCGTCATCAGCGCCGCGTCGATCCCGAACGCGTCGTCGAACACCTGCAGCACCGGCGCCAGACAGAGCGTGGTGCACGACCCGCTGGAGACGACGTGGTGTCGGTCGGGATCGTACGACCCCTCGTTCACTCCGAGGACCAGAGTCCCGTCATCGCCGGCGGCGGGCGAGGTCATGATCACCTTCTCGGCTCCGGCGGCGAGATGCTCCCTCGCGGCGTCGGCGCGGATCGCCTGGCCGGTCGACTCGATCACGATGTCGACGCCGAGTTCGTCCCACGGCAGGGATCGGCGGTCGTGTTCGGAGTACACCCGGATCGCGTGACCGTTGACGAAGAGATGCCTGTCGTCATGCCGCGCCCCGCCCGCAGGCCGGCCGCCTGCCCGGTCGCTCTCGAGGAGCTCGGCGACCGCGCGTGCGCCGCGCGGGTCGTTCAGCGCGACCAGCTCCAGGTCGGACCTGCGCGCCATCAGAAGGCGGAGCTGGTTGCGCCCGATCCGCCCGAGTCCGTTGATGGCGATCTTGGCGGGCATGGAGCTCCTTCAGGGGGTGGTGAGGATCCGGAGTGGTCTGTGAGGATGTTCGGTCGAACGCAGATCAGGCGAGAGCCGTCAATGCGCGATCGATCACATCCATCGCGATGTCGAGCTGCTGGTCCGTGGTGGTGAGCGTCGGCAGGAAACGGATCACGTTCGCGTCGCTGCCCGCGGTGAGAAGCAGGATCCCCTCCTGCGCCGCGAAAGCCGCGACGGCCGAGGCCGCGCCGGCCGCCGGACGTGACGTACCGGGTTCCGTCAGCTCGAACGCATACATCGCACCTCTTCCGCGCACATCGCCGATCAGCGGATGCCGCGCGGCGAGGTCGTTCAGCTGCTGCTCGAGCCTGTCGCCGATGCGCAACGCCTCGGCGAAGAAGTCACCGTGCTCGAGCTCATCGAAGACGGCCAGGGCTGCGGCGATGGATACCGGGTTGCCGCCGAACGTGCCGCCGAGAGTGCCGGGGTCGGCGGCATCCATGATCTCGGCACGACCGGTGACCCCGGCGAGCGGGAGGCCGGCCGCGATGCCCTTGGCGGTGAGCACGAGATCGGGCACGACGCCGAACTGCTCGCTCGCGAACCAGGTCCCCGTGCGGCCGAGGCCGGTCTGGATCTCGTCTGCGATGAACACGACGCCGTTGCGGGTACACCACTCCTGCAGCGTGGGCAGGTAACCGTCTGCGGGCACGACGAAGCCGCCCTCGCCCTGGATGGGCTCCGCGATCACGGCCGCGAGGTCGGTGACGCCGATGCGCTGCTCGAGGTGCGCGATCGTCCGCTGCGCCGCCTGCTCGCCGCTGAGGCCGTCCCGGTACGGGTACGAGTTCGGTACGCGGTGGACGTCCGGTGCGAAGGGACCGAAACCGGTGCCGTACGCCGCCTTGTGGTTCATGGCGAGCGTAAGGTTCGTGCGCCCGTGGAAAGCGTGGTCGAGCGCGGCGACCGCGCGGCGGCCGGTGTGCCTGCGGGCGATCTTGACCGCGTTCTCCACGGCCTCTGCACCGGAGTTGGCGAAGAAGGAGCGTTTCTCGTGGTCCCCGGGAGTCTTCTCGGCGAGGCGCTCCGCGAGCCGCACGTATCCCTCGTAGGGGGTCACGGTGAAGAGGGTGTGCGCGACCTGTTCCATCTGCGCGGCCGCTGCGGCGATGGCGGCGGGGTTCCCATGGCCGATCGTGGTCACGCCGATGCCGCTCCCCAGGTCGAGGAAGCGGTTGCCGTCGACGTCGGTCACCCACGGGCCGTCCGCGTGGTCGATGTAGATCGGGAGCACGCTGCCGACCCCGCGGGCCACGGATCTCTGACGCCGCTCGTGGATCGCGCGGCTCCGCGGCCCCGGCACCTCGGTGCGCAGGGAAGGGGCGGATGAGCGGTCGGGAAGCACGTCGAGCGGGGACATGGTGGCTCCTGTCGGGTGTGGCGCGAGGCGATCCAGCCTCGCATCAGATCGGCCTAAGACTATGTTAGCCTTTGACCTATGTCAAAACCAGAGCAGCCGAGCGGGGTCGACGATCGATACCCCACGGCGTTCACCGTCGACGACTTCCACCACAACGTCGCAGCCGTCCGCACACGCATCGACGAGGCGGCCCGTCGCGCCGGGCGTCACCCGCACGACGTCACGCTGCTTCCGGTGAGCAAGACCGTCCCCACCGAGCGCGTCAGGGTCGCCATCGAGTCGGGCATGCGGGTGCTTGGAGAGAACAAGGTGCAAGAGGCGGTGCGCAAGCACGGCGAGACGAGCGACCTCGACGTGTCCTGGTCGATCATCGGGCATCTGCAGACCAACAAGGCACGGGACGTCGCCACCTTCGCCACGGAATTCCAGGCCCTCGACCGGTTGCGTGTCGCCGAGGCGCTCGATCGGCGCCTGCAGGCGGCAGGACGCAGCCTCGACGTCTTCGTGCAGGTGAACACCTCTGCCGAGGATTCCAAGTTCGGGATGCCGCCGGCGGAACTCCCCGCCTTCCTCGAGGCGCTGCCCTCGTATCAGAGCCTTCGCGTGCGCGGACTCATGACGCTCGCCATCCTGACGCCCGACGACCAGCGGGTGCGCGAGTGCTTCTCCCTCCTTCGCACGCTGCGAGACCAGGCCAGGGAAGACGCCCCCGACCTCATCGGCTCCGGCGAGCTCTCGATGGGGATGTCGGGGGACTACGAGATCGCGGTCGAGGAGGGGGCGACCTGCGTGCGTGTCGGTCAGGCGATCTTCGGCGCCCGCGCCCTCCCCGACAGCTACTACTGGCCCGAGGCCTGAACCGCGACGACGTCGGCGCGGCGATCAGTCGTCGGTGCGGAAACCCGCCGCCTTGTGGGTGCCGTCGCAGAACGGCTTGAGGGTCGAGAGCCCGCAGCGGCACAGGGCCACGGTGCGGCGATGCGGCTCGATCGGCTCACCGTCGGCGGTGCGCAGTTCGACGGCGCCGCGCACGAGCAGCGGTCCGTCGGGATACGGCGTGATCGACGGCGGCTCGGTCCGGGCGCTCATGACGCCACCCGCGGCCGGAGCGACGAGGTGCCCGCCTGCCAGGACTCCAGGATGTGTTCGCCGCCCCAGCCGTCCATGGTCAGGCACGCCGCCGCGCCGAACAGGATGTCGGGCAGCAGCTCGGGGTGGTCCTCGGCGAGGCTGCCGGCCAGGTCTCGCGCGGCGATCTGCTCGTGCACCGCATCCGCCTCGACGTGCTCCTCGAAATAGGCCGCCACATCCGGGTCGAACCCCAGACGATGCAGGCCGTCGGCATACAGGCGGCAGGGGATGGACGAGGTCATCTCGAATGCGGCCAGGTGCCCGACGATCGCGCCGACGAGGCGGCGGTTGAGCCCGAACATCGACATCATGTTGTGCGAGGCGAGAGTGATCGCCGGCACATCGTCGACGTACGCTCCATAGGTGGCATCGAGGCCCGCGGCACGCATCGCGCGGGCGAAGAGCTCGGCATGCACGCGCTGCGGTCGCCCGCCGCCGTACTCGTCCGACTGGATCTCGACGAGGGCGGCCTTGGCGCGTCCTTCCAGGCGCGGGATGGCCCAGGAATGCGGATCCGCCTCGCGCAGCGTGTATACCGAGCGCTGGATGAGGGTCTCCTCCGCCTGCTCCCTGGTGGCCTTCTTCGCGATGTGCCGCGAGAGGCTCGGTCCCGTGTCGGCGGCGGCCAGGGCGAAGAGCGCGCGGCCGACGGCATCCACGGTCGGCTCGGGGGACTCCGGCATCGGCACCCTCGCCCGCAGCGCGCTCTCGAACGCCTCCTCGAGGATCCGGCGTGTGGTGAGAAGGGCGGGGTCCCACTCCAGGTCGGCATCGAGCTGCGGGAGCGATCCGTAGGACGAGGCGTAGAGGACGAAGAGCGCGAGCTGGATGTCGTCGTCGCGCACCACGTCAGCGCTCGCCGCCACGGCAGCGGTCGCGAGGCCCGTGTGGTCGGAGGCAGCGGCGTCGTCGCCCGTCAGGTGCGACATGACGGCGTGACTCAGCGGCCCTCTGTCGGTGAAGGGGAGGGTTGCGGCCGGGGCGGATGCCGGGGCGGATACGGTCATGAACAGGGCTCCCATCGGTGCGATGCTTCGCATCCTGCCGCGTGTGGATCATCCGCTCCAGGGACTTGACGCAGACGGGCGTGCGGGGCATACGCGCCGCGGCGCGGGCGGGGTGTCGACATCCGCTCCGCAGGGGCGGTCAGCGAACCGGTACCGTGGGGGCATGATCCCGGCCGTGCGCACCTTCGGGCGCCTCCTCGCACGGCACGGCCTCGCGCTGGCGGCCTGGTATCTCGCCGGCGAGGCACTTCACGAGATCTTCGTGCAGCTCGCGGGTTTCATAGGCGGACTCACCACGCTCGGCGGGCTCCTGCTCCTGCCGCTCGCCGTGGCCGCGCGCCTGGTGTCGTACGTCGCCATGTACCTCACGGTGCAGCGGTCGCTGCCGCACAGTGCATCCGACCACCGCCCGGGCTACCGGCAGTTCGCGCAGACGACGCTGGTCGCCATCCTGCCGTTCTTCGCGTTCTATGCCGCCTGGGGAATGCTCGACGTCGACATCAAGGCGTTCTTCAACATCGCGAGCGGCATCGCCCTGCGCGACGCCAGCTACGACGCCGCCCAGCTCGGTGACCGCGGCGGCCTCATCGCGGTGGGCGTGCTGCCGGTCGCCGTGCTGGTCATCGCGCTCGTCGTGCGCGTGCTCCTCGCGCGAATCGGCGGGAGACTGCCGACATGGACGCTCGCGCTCGCCGCGTACGCCGAGGTGGTCTGGACCTTCATGCTCTTCACCCTGGTGGGCCAGTGGTGGGCGCAGGCCAAGGAGTGGATCGCCGATCGAGCGGGCGTCGCCTGGTTCGAGGGCATCGGCGACTGGTTCGGGGCCCACGTGCTCCCGGTGGCGGCGCTGTGGGAGACGGTGCTGTGGCTGGTCGGGCTGGTGGTCGCCGCGGTGGTCGTGCCCGCGGCATGGTTGACCGTGGCCGGCGTCATCTACGGCACGACCTTCGACGCGACTCCGGCGGTGCTGGGGCGTATCGAGCAGGCGCCCCCTGGTGCGGTGTCGAACCTCGCGCGAAACCTCGCACTCCGCCTCGAGGGGCTGTGGGCGGCACTGGCCCTGATCTGGCGCGGCGGCCCCGTCGTGTTCGGCTGCACGGCACTGGCGTATGCCGTGTGGTCGTGGGCCGAGCAGGTCGGTTCGCGCGGTCTGCTCCAGCTCGTCGGCGCGCACGACACCGCGTTCTGGTCGGGCTTCTTCCCGCTTCTCCTCGTCGCCGTGGCCGCCGTGGCCGAGCCGCTGCGCGTCGCGATCGTGGCGACCGCCTTCGACACCGTGGTGGGTCGCCCGGAAGCGAGGATGGGCACGCGCGAATCAGGGTTCGATGGGGAAGCGCGCGATCTCGTCGGTGCCGGGGATGTCGAGCGCGAACGGCCCGTCGGCGTCGTCGGGGAGCAGGAACACCGCGAGGATGGCATAGGAGCCTGACTCCTTCTGGCAGCCCGACTCGCCCTCGTCATACGGCACGTCGAGCGCGGACCGGGCGTTGGTCCAGACGCGCGCGCCCTCGGTCTCGGCGAGGGTGAACATCCCGCATCCGGCGGACTCGCCCTCCGCCCTGGCATCGATCCGGATGCTGAGCGTGCGCGATCCCGCCGGTGCCTCGAACTCATCCCAGCGGGCGGAGTCCAGACGGAGTTTCTGCCCGGCGACCTCGGCCCTCCCGTCCTCCGCATCCTGCACCTGCGTACTCTTCGGGGCGGCGGGCAGCACATCGAACCAGACGTGCACGGCGATCGCGGCGGCCGCGGCCACCACGAGCGCCACCAGTGCGAAGCGCTGTGTCCGCCACCAGGTCATGGCGCCCCCAATCGCGGCTCGTCGAGTTCCCTGTCGGTCTCCTGCGGCACCTCATCGAGCGAGAGCGGGAAGGTGATGACGTCGTCGAGACGCGGCGTCGGGTACTCACCGGTGAGTCGCAGCTCTCCGTTCCCGGTCCGTAGGCCCTCCGGAAGCTCGAACGCCAGTGTCCCGACGGTGTCGGTGCCCACTCGCAGCTTGGCCCGGAGCAGCGATGTCGGCGGACGCTCGCTCGCCAGGAAGACCTGCCCGTCGATCACGAGGCTCGCGACGCCGATCACGGCATCCTCCTCGGTCGTCGGTGCGGACGCGGCGAGTTCGATCACGAGCCAGTTCCCCTCGGCCTCCCACTTGTCCGCCACCGTCAGCCGGTCGGCGAACGAGGCCTCCTGCACCGCGGCGATGAGAGTACGGGAAGTGGCCGTGTCGGCGACGGCCGCCCTCGTGAAGAAGGGATCGGTCAGCGCATCCTCGGGCGGTGTGACCGCCGTCACCACGCCGGCCGCGAGGACGAGCGCGATACCCGCGGCCCACGGAATCCATCCGCCGCGCGCGCTCACGGACCGACCTCCACGGGGGTGCGGGCGATCAGGTCGGTCCGTCGCCACGTGATCGCCGACGACGAGAGGATGACCTGGCCGGACTGCTCCCTGGCGTCGTACACATCGAGGTGGGCCTCGTGCTCGTCGAGAGCATCGTCGGCGACGGGGAAGGCGATGCGCACATCGGCGGGGACGCCGGGTTGCAGCACCACCGCGCGCAGCGAACCGTCCGCCCGCCAGGAGCGCGCGGTGTCGGTCACGGCCACGCCCGAGAGTTCGAGAAGCGGTGCGCTCGAGGAGAGCAGCCGTGAGGCGACCTGGTCGGCCGTGCCCTCCACCCCGACCGCGCGGTCGGAGAGGTTCTCCAGTCGCACCGTGACGATGAGCAGGGTCTCACCCGGCTCCGCCTCCAGATACTGCTCCTCGACCTCGTCGGTGACCTCGGCATCCATCACGGTCACGGCGTACAGCGAGGTGCGCGCCTCGCTGCCGGCGGGGACGAGCGACGGCTGCGTCGTCGCCGGGGCGAGGCCGCCGAATGCCACGAACGCTCCCAGCAGGCCGACGATCGCGACCACGGCGGCCCAGAGCGGCACCGCCGCACGGCTGAAGGCACCCGAGGCGGCCTGGCGTACGGAATCGACCACTCCGCCTGTCCTCGTCACGCAGTCAGCCTAGCGACAGGTCTCGAACACGTAGTCGTCGTCGGTCGGGGTGACCAGGTCGCGGTCGCGGAGCACCATCGATGCCGGGGAGTCGTCGTCCGCACACATCTCGGCGAACGGGCGGGGCAGCTCGTCGGCGTATTCGATGTCGATGACGTGATCGCCGTAGACCGCGGTGTAGGCGCCGCACTCGGCGTAGACCGCGCACTCCTCGGTGACCGCGAAGTCGAACCCGGCCTGGTCGTGCAGCACCGCCGCATCCTCGGCAGTGTTCTTCTGCCCGGCCGCGAGGCCGGCCGTATGGGCCGCATCGACCAAAAGTGTGGCCAGCGCCAGGTTGTCGTCGAAGGAGAGCGCCCCGTCAGACCGGGTGTACGAGTCGAGGTTGTCGAACTCGACGGCGTCGAAGCCGTCATCCCCGCACCCCTCGATCCACGGGATCACCGTGGCGGCGATCCGGTCGCGGCGCTCGGCTGTCGACGTGTCGAGCAGTGCCTCGTCGGGCCAATCCGGGTCGAAGACCACCTCGCCGTCACTCTGCAGCAGCAGGTCGCGGGGCCAGGAGTCGAGTTCGTCGGGCTGCGTCTGGAATCCGTTGACGTAGCAGATCGAGTACACGCCCTCGGCCGGCTCCGCGCTCCGGTCCCGGCCGACGATCCCGACCTCGGACGCCGGTTCGTACGCACCGCCGAGCTGGTAGTCGGGGGTCGCGCCGGACGGCGGAAGGCTGAACGACGCGGCGGGTGCCGACGATTCGCCGGACGCGGGGGGAGCGGCGGGCGCCGCGCATCCGCCGAGCGCCAGCACCAGCATGGCGGCGGCGAGCGGCGTTCCGCCCCGGCGCGTCCTCGTGGGCATGGTCACTGCGGGGCGCCGGACGCGGCGACGTCGGCCGGTGCCGGTTCGGCCGGGTTGCGGCGGATGCCGATCCACGACACCACGCCGCCCACGACGAGCAACGCCGCCGTGACCCAGGCCGCATTGTGGAACCCGTCGAGGTCGAGCGTGCCGCCGACGATCGTCGAGAGCATCGCGACGACGAGCAGACCGGCGACGCGGGAGATCGCGTTGTTCACCGCCGAGGCGATGCCGGAGTGGTTCTCATCGATCGCCCCGAGGATCGCCGCGGTCAGCGGCGCCACGGTGAGCGAGAGGCCGAGACCCATCACGATCATCGCGGGCAGCACCTGCCACCAGTAGTCGAAGTCGTCTCCGACGAGCAGCAGCATGAGTGCGCCGACCGCCATGATCAGCGGACCGATGGTCATGAAGATCCGTGGCCCCCACCGGCCGGCCCATTGTCCCGCGCGGGAGGAGATCAGGATCATCAGGATCGTCATCGGGAGGCTCGCGAGCCCGGCCGCCGTGGCGCTGAGACCCGCGCCCTGCTGCAAGTACACGCCGACGACGAAGCCGTTGAGCGACAGCGCCGCGTACACGAAGAGGGTGGCGAGGTTGCCCCAGCCGAAGTCGCGCACCCGGAACAGCCACAGCGGCATGAGCGGCGAGGCCGAGTGCTGCTGACGCCACAGGAACAGGGCGAACAGGGCAGCGCCCACGACGGCGGGGATCCAGATCGCCGGGGACTGCCACCCCATGTTGGGCTGCTCGATCAGGGCGAACACCACTGCGCCGAGGCCGAGCGCGCACAGCGCACCGCTCCACCAGTCGACCTTGATGCCGCGCGGGTGCTCCGGAAGCTTCAGGCGGGCGAGCAGCAGCAGGGTGATGCCGATGGGGATCACGTTGATGAGGAAGACGAAGCGCCAGGACAGGTAGTCGACGAACAGGCCGCCGAGCAGCGGGCCGACGAGCTGGGCTCCGGTCGTGAAGGCGGTCCACACACCGATCGCCCGGGACTGCACGTCGGCGCGCATGGTCGCGGTGATGAGCGCGAGCGAGCTCGGCACCAGCAGCGCGCCGGCCGCACCCTGCGCGGCCCGGGCGATGATCAGCATGAGCGGATCGAAGGCCGCGGCCACCGCGATGGAGGCGATTCCGAACGCGATCAGGCCGATGCGCATCACCAGCACGCGGCCGTAGGCGTCGGACACCGATCCGGCGAGCAGGATCAGCGCGCTCAGCGTGATCAGGTACGCGTCGACCACCCACTGCTGAGTGGTGATGCCGCCGCCGAGTTCGCGGCTGATCGCGGGCAGGGCGACGTTCACGACGGTGCCGTCGAGGAACGTCACGAACGAGGCGAGCACGGCGATCGAGATCACGAGCCGCTGGAGAGGGGCGAAGGAGGAGGCCACAGGCCGACATTACTCCCGGCGGTGGACACCCGGGCGGCGGCGGTCAGGCTGCGGGCGCGGGCGCGGGCTCCTGTCGTTCCCCGTGCGGATCGGGTCGAGGCGCAGCTGGTGCCGGGTGAGGTGCCGGCGTTCCGGCGCGGAGGAGTCGCGCGAGCCCGGCCGTCCCGTCCTGCTCGACGCTGCGGCGCTGCCGAGTGGCGCCGGTGCCGTCGGTGCGCAGCCGGTTGAGCCCGTCGTGCACCCACTCCTCGTCACCGAGTTCACGAAGCGCCGGGGCGATCACGGCCTGCATCCGCTCGGCGACGGTCCGCGCGTCGTCGATCTCCCCGGTCGTCGGGTCGATCACGCGCGCGTCCATGCCGCGGCGAGCAGCGGTCCACAGCGACGCGTCGATCACATCCGCGCCGATCGCGGCGGGAGGCTGGTCGTCGGTCAGCACGATCGCGCGGCTGAGCAGCGCGGCGAGCACCGATTCCTCCGGAGTCAACTGCGCGTCGAAGACCCGCACCTCGACCGTCGGGTAGCGCTCCGAGATGCGCACCGCCCAGGAGAGCGACGCGGCATCGGCGATGGCCCGCAGATCGATGAGTCGCTGCACCCCCGAGCGGTAGTCGGTGAGATCGCGGAAGTGCGGCGGGCTCCACGAGCCGGGCAGACGACGGATCAGGATGCTGCGCCAGCTGGCGAAGGAGGTGTCGCGGCCCTCCACGAACGGGCTGTTCCCGGTGAGGGCCAGCAGCACCGGCAACCAGCCGCGCACCCGGTCGAGTGCGCGCACCCGCTCTTCGTCGTCGAGCACCTCGACGTGCACGTGCAGGCCGTTGACCTCGTGATCGTGGGTGAGATGGCCGAGCTGCTCGGCCACCACGTCGTAGTGCGGGGACGGGGAGACGCCGGAGGAGCGCGTCGTGGCGAACGGCGTTCCCGACGAGGCCGCGATCGCCTGCTGCTCCTGCGCATGCCAGCCGATCAGCTCGCGCAGGTGTCGCAGCTGTGCCTCGGCATCCGCGCCGGTCGAGACGGGCTCGGTGAGGCACTCGATCTGCGAGGTCAGATACTCCTTCGTGACCTCGCCGCCGGTGCGGAGCCGCGTGATGCGCTCGCGCGTGCCGGAGGCCAGAGCCACGGGCACCAACGAGTGCTCATCGAGGAAGAGGAACTCCTCCTCGATGCCGAAGCGGGTCATCCCCGGCCTCAGTGATTCCTGAGGGCGGAGATCAACTCGGACTTCCGCTTGTGGCTGTAGCCGGTGAGTCCCAGTTCCTTCGCGCGTTTGCGCAGCTCCGGAACGGTCCAGTCGTCGTAGTCGCCGTGTTCTCCGCCACGGCGACCGACGGCGCTGCGGCCTTCCTTCGCGGCCGCGTTCGAGATGCGCGCCGCCTTCTCCTTGGACGCCCCGTCGTCCCTGAGCTCTTCGTACAGCTCGGGGTCCTTGAGCGAATTGTTCCGTCGTCCTGGCATGGGCTCATCCTTTCGCGCACTCGGAGGGTGGAAGTCAACCCCCTCTGGAAGATGGCTCCTGAGAGCTAGCGTGGTGTCACCGCAGTCGGGCGTTCGCGCCCCGAAAGAAGGGAAAGACCGATGAACATCCTCCTGATCATCGTCATCGTCGTCGCAGTGATCCTCGCGATCACCGGAGGACTGGTGCAGTCGCTCCAGTTCCTCCTGTGGGTCGGACTCGTCCTCCTCGCGATCGCTGTGATCGCCTGGTTGATCCGAGCGATCAGCGGCAGCCGCAAGGTCTGACCGAGGTCTGATCCCGAAGAGGTGGGGCCCGCCCGATGGCGGGCCCCACCTCTTTGCCGTTTCCGGGCGACTCTCGTCCTACTTCTTGTCGAACGCGTCGCGCACGCTGTCGCCGGTCTTCTCGGCGGCGTCCTTCACGTTCTGACCGGCCTGCTTGGTCGATGCCTTGACCTGATCTGCCTGGCCCTCGGCCTCGAGACGCTCGTTGTCGGTGAGCTTGCCGACGCCCTCTTTGACCTTTCCTGCGGCCTTCTCGGCGGCGTTCTTGACGTCATCTGCAGCACTCATGTTCTGCTCCTCTCCTAGGGCGGATTCGATTGATGCCGACCTTTCCACGCGGGCGCGGAACGGGCCACGGGATTGACAATCCGGCTCGCTCATGTCAGCGTTCCGCCCCATCGACGCGGGGTCCCCGAGGGACTAGCCTGGCGCCAGGCGGGTGGTCCTGCCCGCGGACCTCGAAGGAAGCGGTGAGCGATGGACTCGATGATGATGGGCGCCATGTCGAAGAACATGGAGTCGATGCCCGACATGGGCATGATGGACATGTCCGTCATGCAGGCGTGCATGGATGCGTGTGCCGCGTGCGAGCAGGCGTGCACGGTGTGCTCGACGCAGATGATGGACTGTTCGCCGGCGTGCATGAACTGCGCCGACATGGCGAACACCATGATGCGCTCGATGATGCGGATGCAGGGCATGACGCCGGCCTCGATGATGGCCATGCTCAACGCGTGCATCGCGATGTGCCAGGTCTGCATGGACGAGTGCATGCGGCATGCCGACGACAGCGACGTGTGCCGCATGTGCGCTCAGGCGTGCCAGGCGTGCATGGATGCCTGCATGGCCATGAAAGACATGATGATGGCGAGCGCCTGACGGGCGATCGCTCTCGACGGCCCGTCGGTGACGGGCCGCGTCAGACGGTGGCGACGTTGAACTGCGTGCGCCCGACGGCGAGTACGCCGTAGCGGGCATGCAGTGCGACCGGTGTGCCCGGTGCTGCTTCGAGCGCCGCGCCGGATCCGTTCCACAGCTCGTGGACCTCGCCGTCCAGTGTGCGCACGACGAGGTCGCCGGCGACGGCATCCGTCGTCACGACCAGCGCGTCGACCCACCCCGCGGGCGTCGCCGAGGCGATGCGCGCCTGGATCAGATGCAGCGCGTGGCCGGGTGCGAACGAGGAGCACCGGTCGCCGTGGCTGCACATGCACGCTGCACGCTCACGCACCGGGAGGGGCGAAAGGCGGTTCAGCGGCGTGGACACGGTGGTCTCCTTCAGGATCGACGTTCCGGAAAGACTAAGTCGGGTTCCGGGTCGGAGCCAGGCGGGCCGACACGGAGTGAAACAAACGGGTGTAGTCTCTCGGGGTGCTGTCGTCGATGAGCGCCCCTCGGGCGCAGAGCGGAGCTGCAGGCGCCTTCCGCGCCGCAGGCAGAGGCTGAAGACCGGCCGGAGGCGGAACTCCCGTCCCCGGTGCTGCGTCATACCCCGGCATCCGTCCCGGGCACCTCATCCGATCGACTCGCCCTCTGCGGCGACCACTCCTGAAAGCACTCTCATGCGTCCCATCGACGAGCGCGGCATCCGCGCCTCCTTCCTCAATGCCTCCCGCAAGGAGGTCTCCGACCTGACCCTCCCGCCCGGCTTCGCCGAGATCGACTTCGACCGGCTCGACTTCCTCGGCTGGGTGGATCCGAAGATGCCCCGCCGCGCGTACGTCGTCACGTGGGTCGACGACGCCCCGGTCGGTGTGTTCCTGCAGCGCGCCGAGCAGCGCGTGATCGCCCGGGCGCAGTGCTCCTGGTGCGAAGACGTCACGCTCCGCAACGACGTGCAGCTGTTCGTGGCACGCAAGGCCGGTGCTGCCGGACGCAAGGGCGACTCGGTCGGCGTGCTCACGTGTGCCGAGTTCGGCTGCAACCGCAACGTGCGCATCCTCCCGCCGCTGGCCTACCAGGGCTTCGACCGCGAGTTCGCGCGCGATCTGCGCATCCTGCGTCTGCAGGAGCACGTCGCCGGCTTCCTCGCCGAGGTGGCGGGGCCGACGGCCTAGCCGACGCGTGCGCGTCCGGTCGTCCGGGCGCGCACGTGCTCGCGGGCGGGAGCGGCCAGCTCAACCGAGAGCCGCGCGAACTCCTCGAAGCTGCGTCGTCCGGGCCAGTCGGCCGGCAGCATCGACGGCGGAAGCCCGGGGTCGGTGTAGGGCAGCACCCGCCAGCGGTCGATCAAGTGCACGTACGCGGCGAACGGCTCGGAAGGCAGCGCGGTGAGCTGGTCCTGGAAGTCGAGGTGCTCGGCGCGCAGGGCCGCGAGATCCCACCACTGCGCGGCAGCTTCGACGAGCGTGCCGGCCGGCGCGGGGGCGGATGCCTGGAACAGGGTCGCCCGACTCCGGGCGTCGAGCTCTTCGAGGATCTGCTCCACCTCGTCGTGGAGGTGCCCCGGACAGATCCACAGCGCGGGGGACACGACGCCGGCGCCGATCCACTGCAGGCGGCGGCGCAGCTGGTGGCGGATGCTGCGTGCGCTCTCGGGAATCGAGAACGAGATCAGGCACCAGGGGTCGGCATCCGTCATCTCGCGCATCTCGAAGATGCGGCGGTCACCGCGCTCGAGCATCCCGACGGCGGCCGGGTTGAGGCGATAGCCGATCCCGGCATCGCGCTCCGCGAGCAGGAGCCCCTTCTGCTTCAGACGTGTGATGCCGGTGCGGGCGGGGCCTGCCTCGATCCCGAGGTCGCCCGCGAGCGCGACGAGGTCGGCCGCCGAGATCCAGCCGCCGAGCGGGCGCAGGAACACCCCGACGAGTGTCCGCAGCAGCGAGGCGGTACTGCCGGGGCGTGCGTCGATGTCATCGAGCACGGGCGCGGCGGCGAGGTCAGAAGTCACCGGACTCCAGGGCGTCGCGCACGGCCAGGACCCCCGTGATCGTCTCGACGTGCGAGGTGCTCAGTGGGGAGAGCCCGAGGCGGATGCCGTCGGGGAAGCGGAAGTCGGGGATGATGCCGTCGGCCCACAGCCGCCGCGTGACTTCGCGGAAGTCCGGGTGGCCGATCGTCACGTGGCCGCCGCGGAGGTCGGCGTCGCGCGGGCTCAGCAGCCGCACGCCGAGAGGTGCGAGCACCTCGTCGTATGCGCGCACCGCGAGGTCGGTCAGCGACTGCGACTTCGCCCGGACTCCGGCGATCGTGGACTGCTCGATGAGGTCGAGCATCCCCTGCATCGCGAGCATCGACGTCACCGGCGGGGTGCCGCTCAGCAGCTGACGGATGTCGCCCGCCGGCACGTACTCCGGCCCCATCGCGAAGATGTCGGCCGCGCTCCACCAGCCCTGGATCGGCTGACGCAGCACACCCTGGAGTCCGTGACGCAGGTAGGCGAACGCGGGGGAGCCCGGTCCGCCGTTGAGGTACTTGTAGGTGCAGCCGACGGCCAGGTCGACGCCCCACTCGTCGAGCTGCATCGGAATCACGCCGGCCGAGTGGCAGAGGTCCCACATCATGAGCGCGCCCGCGTCGTGCGCTGCGGCGGTGATGCCGGGCATGTCCGCGAGGGCGCCGGAGCGGTAGTCGACGTGGCTCAGCGAGACCAGGGCCGTGCGTTCCGACACGACGGCCTCGACGTCGGCGACGGTCACGCCGTGCACGGGATCGGGTTCGAGCCAGCGCAGGGTCATGCCGGTCTCGGCCGCGACGCCCTCGGCGAGGAACCGATCGGTGGGGAAGTTGCCGGCCTCGATGACGAGCTCGGTGCGGTCCGGGTCGGCTGCTGCGGCGGCGCGCATGAGCTTGTAGATCAGCACGCTCGTCGAGTCGGCCACGACGGTCTGGCCGGCCGCGGCGCCGAGCGCGACCCGGCCGATGCGGTCTCCGAGCTCCATCGGCAGCGCCATCCACTGCTCGTCCCAGGAGCGGATGAGCCGCGTGCCCCAGTCTTCCCGCACGAACGCGGCGAGCTTCTCCGGGATGTCGCGCAGCGGGCGGCCGAGCGAGTTGCCGTCGAGGTAGGCCGTGACACCCGGCGCCTCGGCGAACGCGTCGAGGTGGGCACGCAGCGGGTCGGCGGCGTCGAGGGCGCGGGCGGCGTCGAGCAGGTCGGTGTCGCGGGGGTCGGTCATGGTCACACCTTCAGGTCGGCGGGGGTGAGGGGTCGGGCGTCGAGCGGGTCGGCGGTCGCGGGGGTGCCCCCGGGGAGGAGCAGGAGAGTCGAGAGGGGGGCGAGCGGGTCGACCGAGGAGAGTGCTCGCCAGAGGGCGGCGTCGTCGAGCCCGGCCTCGCGGAGGGCGGCGATCTCGCGCGGGTTCAGGTCGACCGGCATCGGACCGTTGCCCAGGTCGGTGCCGTAGAGCACGGTGCCGCCCGCCGCGTGGAAGCGGCGGACGTTGTCGATCGCGGCCTCGCGCTCGGGGCCGTCGTGGATCGCGAGGGTCGAGATCCAGGAGGCACTCGCCGCCTGCCGCTCGATCACGGAATCGTCGAGGCGTTCGGTGAAGGGCGCGTGCGCGAGTCGGGCGGCACCGAGACCGACGACCCGCTCCGCTTCGCCCGCGCCCTCGGCATGTGCGACGACGAGGAGCCCGCGGTCGGCAGCGAGCCCGACGATGGTGCGCAGGAGCGAGTCCGAGAACACCGGTCCGGCGGTGCTGTTGCTGGTGACCTTGATGCACGAGGCTCCGGCCGCGGCCATCTCGGACACGGCTGCGGCGGCGGCATCCGCATCGGCGATCTCTCGCACCGACCCGGCCGGCGCCCACGAGCGGTCGGACGGGTAGCCGCCCGGCGCGGTGAGGAACGCGCCGGCGAACTCGATACGGACGTGGTGCTCAGCGAGCCGCCGAACCACGTCGGGATTCCCGCCGAGGTCGACCACCCGGCCGAGGCGCGACCCCGCCAGCCGGGCGTGCTCCACCAGCTGCAGGTGCACGTGGTGGTCGGTGAACCCGCCGACGACGACACCGTCGAGGCGGGGGAGCCCGGCGGTCGGAACCGCATCCTGCAGCCGCATGCGCCCGTCGGTGAGTTCGACGACGCCCTCGCGCCAGCCGATCCCGTCGAAGAACGTGGCGGCGTGCATCAGCGACCGATCTCGGTGCGCACGGTGTAGAGCTCGGGGAAGAAGGTCAGATCCAGGGCGCGCTGCAGGAAGCCGACACCACTGGAGCCGCCGGTGCCGACCTTCATGCCGATCGTGCGCGCGACCGTCTTGAGGTGCCGGAACCGCCAGAACTGGAAGTTGTCCTCGAGGTCGACCAGGTCCTCGCACGCCTCGTACAGGTCCCAGTACCGGCTCGGGTCCTGGTAGATCTCGCGGATCGCGGGTACGAGCTCCGGCGTCTCGCGGTAGGGCTCGCGCACGTCGCGCTCGAGGATCGCGGTCGGGATGGGCAGTCCACGACGCGCGGCGAAGCGCAGGAACTCGTCGTACAGCGTCGGCTTCTCCCACTCGGCCGTGAGCAGCGCGAGGTTGGCGGGGTGGTCGGCGAAGACGGTCAGCATCTTCTCGTTCTTGTTCCCCAGGGCGAACTCCACCGCGCGGTACTGCACGGACTGGAAGCCCGAGGAGTTGCCGAGCGCTCCACGGAACTGCGCGTACTCGGTCGGGGTCAGGGTGGCGAGCACCGACCACTGCTGCGTCATCACGTCCTGGATGCGCTTGACGCGGGCGATGCGCTTGAGGGCCTCGCGCAGGTCGTCGCGGGCGAGCAGCTCACGGGCGGAGGAGAGCTCGTGCAGCAGCTGCTTGAGCCAGAGCTCGGTGGTCTGGTGCTGGATGATGAACAGCATCTCGTCGTGGTGCTGCGGTTCGCTCACCGGATGCTGCGCGGTGAGCAGCTGGTCCAGCGCCAGGTACGACCCGTAGGTCATCCGCCCGGACAGGTCGGTGACGATCCCGGATTCGAGGGCGCGTTCGTTCTCGGTGTGCATGCGCCGAACATATCACTTCTGCGGCGATCGTCACAGAAGTGAAATGTCTGTGCGACTCCCGGTGGGGCGCGTCAGCGGGTGGTGTTCGCGTCCAGGAAGTCGATCGTCTTCTGCAGGGCGGTCCGCGCATCCGGCAGGTCGAGGTGGAACTGATACTCGTGCGGGAGCTGCGGCTCGTGCGGAGCGGGCCAGAACTGCGTCGTCACGTCGACACCGAGTTCGTCCAGGCGCTGGGCCATCGGGATCGACTGCAGCCACGTGAGCCCGTCGCCGTTGCCGCCGGAGATGTAGGTCGTGGGGAAGTCGGCGGTGACCCAGTCGATGGTCGACATCGTGGCGCCGGTGGAGTCCTCCGCCCAGGTCTTCGTGCCCGAATATGCCCACATGGCCGACTTGAGTCCCCAGCCGGCCAGCCCGTCGAGCTGGGCGAGCGCCGACAGGTCGTACACGCCGCAGTTGAGCACGGTCGCGACGAGTTGGTCGGGCGCGAGCGACGGGGTGATGCCCATGATCTCGGCGTAGTCCTTGCTGGTGATCAGCGTCGCCATCTGGCTGGCGAGCTGTCCGCCGGCGGAGTCGCCGGCGAGGACGATCTGGTCTGCGTCGACGCCCAGCTCCTCGGCGTGCTCGTCGATGTAGGCGAGGGCCGCGTCGAGCTGGTGGACGGCGAGCGGATACACGCCCTCCGGGCCGATCGTGTAGTTCACGGCGATGGTCGTGTATCCCTCGGCGGCGAGGATGCGCATGTAGGGGTCGACGTTCTCCTTCGCCCCCGAGATCCAGGCGCCGCCGTGGATCCAGACGACCGTCGGCAGGGGGCCGTCGGCGGATGCCGGGCGGAAGACGTCCATCGTGGTGTCGGCGCCGTCGTCACCGTAGGCGACATCCTTCTGCTCCGACAGCTTCGTGTCGGGGACGTGCTTGTCCATCTCGGCGGCCGTCTCCTCGCCGCCCTGGGTGAACACGGCGCGGATGACCATGGCCGACGGCCAGGGCGTGATCGTTCCGACGATCGCGACCACGGCGACCACCGCGACGATGATGCCGAGGGCGATCTTCGTCCGATGCCACGGCTTGCGGGCCTTCGTCGGGCGTGCGGGTTCTTCGGTGTGCGCGTCGATGCTCATGGACCCCTCCACCGATCAGTGTGCCAGTAGTCCGGGGCGCGATTCGAACGCCGGCGGATGGAGGTCAGTCGGCCAGCCCGGCGAGGAGTCGACTCAGGCCGTATTCGAACGCACGGTCGACGTCGCCGCCCAGGCGGAAGGCGCCCGAGAGCTCCATCTGCAGGAACCCCGTCGCCCAGGCGGTGAAGAGACGGGCGGCATCGAGCGCGTCGTCCTCGCCGACCAGTGCAGCTGTCGCACGGATCAGCGGCGCGGCCGAGCGATCGAGTGCATCGTGTGGCGCGGCGACGGTGAACATGATCCGGAAGCCCTCCGGATGCGCGTGGGCGAACGAGCGGTAGGCATGGGCGAGCGGGGTGAGATCGTCGCCCGCGGCCTCGAGCCGAGCCGTGAGCGCCTCGATGGACGCGGTCGCCACCGCGGCGTGCAGTGCGTCTCGGTCCCGGATCCGCTTGTACAGCGACGGGGCGCGCACGCCCACGCGTTCGGCGACGGCCTGCATCGTGAGGCCCGCGGGTCCTGCGACCTCGAGGATCTCGCGGCCCGCGGCGACGATCTCCTCGACGGATGTGCGTTCGGGTGTCGGCATCGCGTCCTCCTGCATGGCTATTGACAATAGCCATGATAGCTACGTAACGTAGCCATCGCAAACATTCCGAGAGGATCCGCCATGAAGCTCGCACCCCACCTGCACCGCATCGGCAACGACATCGTCGCCGCGTACCTCGTCGACCTGCCCGAGGGCATCACCCTGATCGACGCGGGCCTCCCCGGGCACTGGCACGACCTTCAGCGCGAGCTCGACGACATCGGTCGTCCGCTCTCCGATATCCGCGGCCTCGTCCTGACCCACGGCGACGGCGACCACATCGGGTTCGCCGAGCGGTTGCGGCAGGAGGCGGGCGTCCCGGTGTTCATCCACGCGGCCGACAGCCACCGGGTGCGCACGGGGGAGAAGCCGAAGACGCCCATGGGGCCGGCCCGGGTCGGCCCGACGCTGGGCTTCTTCGCCTACGGCATCCGCAAGAATGCGCTGCGCACCCGCCACGTCGCCGAGGTGATCGAGGTCGCCGACGGCGATGTGCTCGAGCTGCCGGGTGCCCCTCTCGTGATCGGCATGCCGGGGCACTCGCCGGGCAGCATCGCCGTGCACGTCCCGGCCGTGGATGCCGTCTTCGTCGGCGATGCGCTGACCACGCGTCACGTGCTGACCGGGCGCACCGGTGCGCAGCCTGCGCCATTCACGGACGAGCCGGCAGAGGCCCTCGCCTCGCTCGACCGGCTCGGCTCCCTCTCGGCGTCCTGGGTGCTGCCGGGGCACGGAGCTCCTTGGCACGGCTCGCCCGCCGACATCGCCGCTGCGGTCCGCGCTTCGGCCTGACGACGCATCAGGCGAGAATGGTCGCCGTATCGCTGATCGTGATCTGCGGCGGATAGAGCCCCATGACCTGCAGGGCGGCCGCGTGGTTCTCAGCCGTCGACCCGGCGCAGGCGTCCGCGGCGATCGTGACGTGGGTGCCGGCATCGGCCGCGGCCAGCGCCGTCGAGATGACGCAGCAGTCGGTCGAGACACCTGCCAGCACGACGTGAGCGCCGCGACCGACGACGGCCTCGATCTCGGGACCCCACTTGCCGAACGTCGGCAGGTCGATCGTCGGATGCGGCGACAGCCCCGCAGCCTCAGGGACGAGGTCGAAAAGCGGATCGCCGGGCGGCTGGTCGGCGAAGGGCCAGGTGGCGAAGTAGTCGCCCCACGAGGTCGACCGGTCGGCGGTCGGCATCCACCGCGTGACCAGCACCCGGTCGCCGAACGCATCGGCCAGTTCGCGGATGCGCGGCATCACCTCCGCGAAGAACGGCGAGCCCCAGACGGAGTCCGCAGAGGCGAAGATCGCCTGCGGATCGATCACCACGAGCCAGGCGTCGTCGAGCGCCCGAGCGGTCACGCGTTCTCCTGCCGCCGGATCTTGCCGGCCCGCGCGAAGTACGTCACGACGAACGACAGCACCAGCGCGAAGAACACTCCGAGGTTCGCGTACGCCCAGTCGCCGTCGGGTCCGCCGACGAGGAACAGCAGGTAGCCCTGCCAGTTGTTCCACGGGGCGTCGTCGGCGAAGCCGTTGAGCACCAGACCCCAGCCGATCGCGCTCGTCACGACCATGGTGCCGATCGAGGTCCAGTCCCAGGCGCCGTAGCGGCCGCGGCTGTCGAACAGCGCCTCCTCGTCGTAGTCCTTCTTCCGGCGCAGGATGTCGGCGATCAGGATGCCCGCCCACGAGGCGAGGGGCACGCCGAGCGTGATCAGGAAGCTCTGGAACGGCCCGAGGAAGTCGGTCGCGAAGAACACCACATAGATGGTGCCGATCGTGAGGATCACTCCGTCGATCGCGGCGGCAGAGGGGCGCGGGATGCGGATGCCGAGGCTGAGCAGCGTCAGCCCGGAGGAGTAGATGCCGAGCACCGCGCCGGAGACGAGCGCGAGCACAGCCGTGAGCAGGAACGGCACGAGCACCCAGACCGGCAGGATCGAGGCGAGCGCACCGATCGGGTCGAACTGCACCGCGTTGAAGAGTTCTTCGTCGGAACCGGCGAGCAGCACACCGAAGACGACCAGGATCACCGGGGCCACCGATCCACCGATGGTGTTCCAGGCGACGATCGACCCGTCGGATGCCGTGCGCTTCTGGTACCTCGACCAGTCGGCGGCGATGTTGATCCAGCCGAGCCCGAACCCGGTCATCACCATGACCAGGGCGCCGATCACCTGGCCGATGCCGCCGTCGGGGCGGGCCAGGACGGCGGCGAGGTCGATGCTGGGCGCCGCGAGGATGATGTAGAGCACGGTGACGATGCCGGTGACCCAGGTGAGCACCGACTGCAGCTTCATGATCGTGTGATAGCCGAGCACGGATGCCGTGACGATCAGCGCCGCGACGATCACGGTGGCGATGATCTTGAGCGCGATGCTGTCGCCGTCGCCGCCCAGCTGCGTGATCACGGTGGCCGTCGCGAGCACCGCCATGATCGCGAGGAACGTCTCCCACCCGATCGAGGTCAGCCACGAGACGATGCCCGGCACCTTCTGGCCGTGCACGCCGAACGCCGCACGCGAGAGCACCATGGTCGGCGCCGATCCGCGCTTGCCGGCGATCGCGATGAGTCCGCAGAGCAGGAAAGAAACCACGATGCCGATGACCGAGACGAGCGTCGCCTGCCAGAACGAGATGCCGAAGCCCAGGACGAATGAGCCGTACGACATGCCGAACACGGAGACGTTCGCCGCGAACCAGGGCCAGAAGAGGTCGCGCGGCTTCGCGGTCCGCTCGGACTCGGGGATGATCTCGATGCCCGCACGCTCGATCAGGGCCGGCTTGATGTCCGTCATGCTGACATCCTGGCACTGCCGGGACGGCGCCGCGCGGACTTCGCGGCGCGGATCGCCCCGCGGCTCAGCCCGCGAAGAATGACTGCGCGGTGCGCGTGAGGTCGTGCAGGTCCGAGACCCCGGCGAGCTCGCGTGCGGAGTGCATCGAGAGGATCGGGATGCCGACGTCGACCGTGCGGATGCCGAGCCGTGTCGCGGTGATCGGACCGATCGTCGATCCGCAGGGCACGCCGTTGTTCGACACGAACTCCTGGCCGGCCACGCCGGCGCGCTCGCACCAGGCCGCCCAGGATGCCGCGCCGACGGCATCCGTCGCATACCGCTGGTTCGCGTTGATCTTCAGGATCGGGCCCGAGCCGAGCACCGGCTGCACCACCGGGTCGTGCTTGGCGGCGTAGTTCGGGTGTACCGAGTGGCCGACGTCGCTCGACAGGCACCACGACGAGGCGTAGGCCTGGCGGCGTGCGGACCCATCGGCGCCGAGACCCGCGTACACGCGTTCGAGCACGTCTTCGAGGAACGGGCCGGCGGCGCCGGAGCGCGACGCGGAGCCCAGCTCTTCGTGATCGAAGGCGGCCAGCACGGCGATCGGTCCGCCTGCTGCGGGGTCGTGCGCCTCGAGGGCGACCACTCCGGCGTGCACCGAGGCCAGGTCGTCGAGGCGGCCGGATGCGAAGAACGCGCTGTCCTTGCCGAAGACGGCTCCGCGCGCGGTGTCGGCGACCACGACGTCGTAGCCGCGGATGTCGGCGGCCGACACATCGGCGGATGCGGCGAGCTCGGCGAGGATGTCGGCTTCGCTCGGGTCGCCGAGTCCCCACACCGGCTGCGTCTCGGTCTGCTTGTCGAGGGCCAGTCCGTTGTTGACGCCCCGGTCGAGATGGATCGCGAGCTGCGGAAGGCGCAGCAGCGGTCCGGTGTCGGCGAGCACCACGCGACCGTCCGCCAGCGCCAGGCGTCCGGCGAGGCGCAGCTCACGGTCGAGCCAGGAGTTCAGCAGCGGCCCGCCGTACACCTCGACGGCGGCCTGCAACCAGCCGCGCGAACCCGTGGTCGGCTGCGGCTTGAGCTTGAAGCCGGGGGAGTCGGTGTGCGCACCGAAGATCTGCACGGGAGTCGTCGCGGTGGCATCCGCCGGCACGGTCCAGGCGATCGCGGCGCCGTCGCGCACGACGACGTGCCGGCCGCCCGCCTCGGTCGGCCAGGGGTCCTCCTCGCGCAGCGGCGTGAACCCGGCTGCTTCCAGCCGTCGAGCGACCTCCGCCGCCGCGTGGTAGCTCGAGGGCGAGGCGGCGACGAAGTCGGCGAGGTCCTCGGCGTGGGCGAGTGCGACCGGGGTGACGGGCATGGCGGGCCTTCCTGGAGACGAGCGGTCCTTCGAGCGTAGCCGGGGTGATGCGCGGGTCCGCTTCCTGCCACGGGCCGTCGTTTGCCTGGTGTTCATCCCGCCGGGTTAGGCTCGTCTCGATAGCGCCTAGGGTTCCGGGGTCCACACCCGTCTGGTCCGAGCGGCGCCACGGTTCTCCTCCGCAGGAGGGCCGTCATCTGACAGGACAAAAGCCCGGAGGACCCTGTTCGTCGCGCCGCGCGCCGGACGGAAGGGTCTCGTCGTGTCCTCTCTCGCGTTCGTCCTCGTCTTCGGGGCGGCCATCGCCCACGCCGCGTGGAACATCATCGCCCACGGCGTCAGCAGAGCGGGGTCGCCGTTCCTCTGGTGGGGCGCGGTCGGCAGCACGCTCGTCTGGATCGGCGTCGTGCCCTTCACGGGCGGTCTGGGAACGGATGACCTCGGCTCCTTCGCGCTGGGCGTGACCGTCTCGGCGGTGCTGCACGTGGCCTACATGACGGTGCTGCAGCGCGGCTACCGCGAGGGGAACCTCTCCACCGTGTACGCGACCGCGCGGGGAACCGGACCGTTCCTGTCGGTGATCGTGGCGGTGCTGCTGCTCGGGGAGCGACCCTCGGTGGTGGCGCTGATCGGGGTGGCGGCCGTGATCGTCGGCGTCGTGGCGATCGGTCTCGTCGACCGGGGGACCGGAGGTCGCTCGCGGCGCATCGATCCCGGCATCCTGTTCGGCCTGCTCACCGGGGTCGCGATCGCGGTCTACACGATCTGGGACGCGCACGCGGTGCGCACCTGGAACCTCTCGCCCGTCGCGTTCATGGTCGGCACGAGCCTGCTGCAGGTGCCGTTCTACTCGTTCGCGGTGCGCCGCCGATGGGATGCCGTCTGGGCGCTCGGTCGCGCGCAGTGGCGACGGATCCTCGTCTTCGGCATCCTGTCGCCGCTGTCGTACATCCTCGTGCTGACCGCGATCCAGATCGCCCCGGTGGCGCTGGTGGCGCCGCTGCGCGAGGTGAGCGTCGTGCTGGTGAGCCTGTTCGGAGTGTTCGTGCTGCGCGAGTCGCGTCCGGGCTGGCGGATCGCGGCTTCGCTCGTCGTTGTCGCGGGGATCGTCCTGCTGGCCCTGTGATCAGCGGAAGCTGACGAGCCCGGCGTGCGCGGCCGTGACGAGGATCTGCACGCGGTCGCGCAGGTGCCACTTCGACATCATGCGTCCGAGGTGCGCCTTCACCGTGCCCTCGGAGACGATCAGTGCCTTTGCGATCTCGGCGTTGGACATGCCCTTCGCGAGGCAGTTCAGCACCTCGGTCTCGCGGTCGGTGAGAGGTTCGAGGGCATCGGCGTCTGCGGCGACGGGCGTGGAGTCGCGCACGTGCTTGATCAGCATCGAGGCGATCCGCGGGGAGAGCGAGCTGGCGCCGCTGTGCACCTCGCGAACGCCCGTGACGATCTCTTCGGCGCTCGAGTCCTTGAGGAGGTACCCGGAGGCGCCGGCACTCAGCATCGGGAGCACCGTGTCGCTGCCGTCGAGAGTCGTCACAGCGAGCACGCGGACGTGCGGCCAGCGCTCGGCGATCACGCCGGTGGCCTCGATGCCGTCCATCTCGGGCATCTGCACGTCCATCATCACGACGTCGGGCTGCTCGCGCTCAACCGTGGCGATCGCTTCCACGCCGTCCTCCGCCTGGGCGATCACGGTGATCTCGGGGTCGCGGGAGACGAAGTGCGACAGCGCCGAGCGGACCAGGGGATCGTCATCGACGATCACGACACGGATTTCCTGCATGGGGGAAGCCTAACGGCGCGGGCGACAGGTGATGACGATGTAGACCTTTGGCTAAAAACCTCTAGACGAGAGACAGATGTGCGCTCCGCGATTCGCCGAGAAGATGAATACAGACATCGACGAACGACTACATAATGGAGGTGAACGTAATGACTTTCTGGCAGCAGGTTGGCAAGTTTTTTGGTCTCGTCCGCTAGCGTACCTGGCGAATAGGAGATAGTGAACCCATGGCCTTCGACCAATCGACCCGACGATCCACGGATTCGTTTCGGTTGGGTCGGGGCGAGAAGCTCAGCGCGATCGAGCGAATCGTCGTCCTGGTCATCGTCTCCATCACCATCGCCACAGACGTCATAGGCTTTTTCACCACCCCGGGTGTGAACCCGGTGGCACTGTTGGTGAGCGTCGCATGCACAGCAGCGTTCGCTCTCTACCTCTGGAATCCGCTCATCGCGACATGCGCCCTCGGCGTCGTGTTCGCCACTTCATTTCTCGTGGGAACCGAGTCCCAGGTTCTGACCGCCGCCGCTGTCGCGGCAGGCCTGGTCATGAGGCTGGGGTGGACCTCCCTGATCCTGTCGTACACCGGTGCGTTCCTCATCGCTGCAGCAGTCGTCGCCAATGGCGATGCTGACACCGATGTGAACGTCGGTCTCTTCCTCATCTTCGCCACGGTGGCCGGAGCTGTCGGGTTCGCCCTACGGCTCGCGTTCGCCCGTGGCAGCCGTCTCGAACGTGAACTCGAGGCGCGCGCCGAGCAGGAGCGCCAAGCCGTACTCGCCGAGCGACGCTGGATCGCCGGTGAGCTGCACGACAGCATCGCGCACCACCTCACGGTGGTCGCGCTGCACGTGCAGATGCTCGAAGACCCCCAGACGAGTTCCGATTCGCAGGAGGCGATCCGAGTCGCCGCGCGCAAGGCGATGACCGATCTCCGCTTCGTGATCGAACTCGCCGACGACGGTCCGCAGTCGTCGAGCGTGCAGACGGGCGACCTCGCCGCCGCGATCGACGAAGCGGCGGAGGAGTTCGAAGCCGCCGGCCACTCCGTCGCCCGAGAGGGTGATCCTCAGGACGAGCGGATCCCGAGAGCCGTCGAGATCGTCCTCGCGCGCATCACGCGTGAATCCGCCACGAACATCCTCAAATACGCTGGCCCCGGCGAGGTGCAGATCACCCTCGCCGTGGACGATGAGGTCGCGCTCCTCACGTTGCGCAGCCCCCTGCCGACGACGCCGCGCCGCGAGCTCTCGTCGAGCCGCACGGGCCTCGGCCGGATGGCGGAGCGGGTCATGGGCGCGAGCGGTGAGTTCAGCGCCGGCGAAGTCGACGGATTCTGGGTCGTGTCGGCCCGACTTCCGGTCGTCTGATGCTCTAGAGTGTGGAAGCACCCTTTCCGCGATCCGCGAGAACCTAGACGAAAGTCTAGGGAAGTCTCGACGTTCGACAGTGTGGAACGGGTTGCGCGCAGCCGTATCCTGAAGGCTCCCCAGATAAAGCGTCCCCAGCGCTGCGATCGCGGGCGCGGTCTTTCTGGCTTCTGAAAAACTTGCGCGCTCGCGATCGCCTTCTGCGTTAACGGCCTGTTTTTCCGGCCTCCGAGCGGTGTTTCCCGCTTCGCTATCCGCCGACCGCGCGCATGTAGTGCCCGTCGGTCGAGATGCCGGATGCGGCGACCGTGAAGCGCACGACCTCGCTGAGGTAGCGGTCCTCCGAGGCCTCGAAGATCCGCCCCTCCGCGTCACGAGACGTGCGGGTCAGCCGCAGGATAGGCGTGCCGCGTGGCACGCGCAGCAGGGCGGCATCCTGATCGTCGGCCGCCACCGCATCGATCACGTGCTGCAGCGTGACGATCGGGTGGCCCACCGACGACAGGTGCTCGGTGATCGACACCTGGTCGAGATCGACGTCGAAGAGGTGTCTGCCCGCGACCTGGGTGTAGTTGAGGCGCTCGAGCATCGTCGGGCGTCCCTCCAGCAGGCGCAGCCGCACGACGCTGACGATCGTGTCGCTCGGGTCGACATCGAGCGCCGCCGCCAGGTCGCCGGCGCGACGCAGGCTCAGCTCCTGCGTCTCGGCCCCGGGGGAGACGCCCAGCTCGCGCGCCCAGCGTGTGAACGGCACCGACACGTCTACGGCCTGATTCGCCTTGCGGGCCACGACGCGGGCCGGCCGTCCGCGGCTCGTCTCGATCAGGCCCTCGCCGCGCAGCGCCGCCAGCGCGTTGCGGATCGGACCACGGGAGGTGTGCCATCGCTCGGCGAGCTCCGCCTCGGTCGGAACGTCGTCGCCAGGATGCAGCCCGCCGGCAGCGATCTGCGCGCGGAGGTCGTCGGCGATCTGGGTGTATACAGCTTCAGCCACATAGGTACATTACTTGATCACGCTGGCGGGCGCGAGCGTGTTCCTGGGGTGTTCATCCAGAAGAATGCTCGGTAAACGACCTCTGAACAAATCCGAGTTAGGTACATATCTCGACGCGGCACCTGCGAGAGTCTTCCGTGGATCACCCCTCACACCCTGAAAGGTCCTCATGAAGCTTCGCGCTCTCCCCGCCCTCGCCGGCGTCGCGCTCCTCGCCCTCGGTCTCGCCGCCTGTGCCGGCTCCGCCGAGGCGACCGGCACCCCCGGCGCCGACGAGTCGTCCACCGCGAGCGGCTTCGCGGTCGACGAGAACACCCTCGTCTTCGGCGTCGTCCCCGACTCGGTCGACACCGAGACGAACTACCAGCCGCTCATGGACTACATCGCCGACCTCACCGGCAAGACCGTCGAGTACCACGAGTCCACCGACTACGCGGCACTCATCGAGGCCGCCGTCGCCGGCAAGGTCGACGTCGCCTCGTTCTCCGGCTTCACCTACGTCACCGCCACCAACAACGGCGCCAAGCTCACCCCGATCTCCTCCATCGTCACCGACGAGGGCCAGGAGCCCGGCTACTACTCGCAGGCGATCGTGCCCGTCGACAGCGACATCAAGAGTCTCGAGGACTTCAAGGGCAAGAAGGTCTGCTTCGTGGACCCGTCTTCGACCTCGGGCTACCTGTTCCCGTCGTACAACCTGATCGAGGCCGGCATCGACCCGAAGGCCGACATCACTCCGGTCTTCGCGGGCAAGCACGACGTGAGCGTGACCAAGGTCGGCGAAGGCGTCGAGTGCGAGGTCGGCTTCGCCGAGGACTCCGAGGTCGAGAAGTCGGACAAGGTCAAGGTCATCGCCGAGACGATGGTGCCCGGCGCCCCGCTCGTGTACTCGTCGACGCTTCCGGACGAGGTCTCGAAGCAGCTCGTCGACGGACTCTCCGAGGTCACGATCGACGACATCATCGCCGCCGGCATCGACAGCGCCGACAGCGACTCCTTCCGCAGCGTCTTCTACGCCACGAAGCCGGTCGACGACGCCTACTACGACCTGATCCGCGACATCTGCAAGGAGACCGAAGCCGAGCAGTGCCAGGGCTGAGCCCGGCCTGACCGCTTCGCCTCACCCGGTGCCCTCCGCCTCGCCCGCCCCGCGCGGCGAGGCGGAGGGCCCCACCGCATGACACACCACACCACAGGAGTTACGACATGACCGCCTCGGCATCCGACGCCCTCATCTGTCTCGACGGCGTGACGAAGACCTTCGGCACGACCACTGCACTGAAGGGCGCCTCGCTCGAGGTGTCCCGCGGCGAGATCGTCGTGCTCCTCGGCCTCTCCGGCTCGGGGAAGTCGACGCTGCTGCGCCACCTCGACGGCCTCGAGATCCCTACCTCCGGCTCGGTGGAGGTGCTCGGCTCCCAGGTGCCCTCGCTGAAGGGCCGGGCGCTGCGGAATCTCCGCAGCCGCGTGGGCTTCATCTTCCAGCAGTTCGAGCTCGTGCCGTCGCTCACGGTGCTCGAGAACGTGCTCACCGGCTCCCTGTCGGGTGTGCGCGGGCCGCGCCTCGGGCTCTGGGGCTACTCGCGGGCCGCCAAGCTCACCGCACTCGGGCACCTCGATCGCGTCGGCCTGCTCGACCGCGCGTACCAGCGCAGCGACACCCTCTCGGGCGGACAGCAGCAGCGCGTCGCCATCGCCCGCGCCCTCATGCAGAAGCCCGACATCCTCCTCGCCGACGAGCCGGTCGCCTCGCTCGATCCGGAGTCGAGCGAGCAGGTCATGGCACTGATCCGCGAGATCGCCGCCGACGAGGGGCTCACCGTCGTGTGCAGCCTGCACCAGGTCGACCTCGCGATCAGCTGGGCCGACCGCATCGTCGGGCTCCGTCACGGCGAGGTCGTGCTCGACACCCCGACCACCGACCTCACCAAGGCCGAGGTCATGGAGATCTACGGTCGCGTCGCGACCACCACCGCCGAGATCCGCGCCGTGCAGGAAGAGCTCGTCGTGGCGGCCGCACAGGTGGCGGCATCATGACGCTCCTCGCCGACCGTCCGCGCACCGCAGCGGCCTCGACGGTCGCCGAGCGGGCGCCGAAGCGTCGGATCTCGCCGGAGCGCATCGCGGCATCCCTCACGCTGGTCGCGCTCGTCGTGCTCGGCATACTCGCCGTCCGCGAGGTCGACATCTCCATCCCGGCGATGGTGCAGAGCTGGGGCAACGCCGAGAACTTCATGGCTCGCGTCGGCGGCCTGTCGTTCCCCGAGCCCGCCGACCTGGCCTGGCTGATCGCCCTCACCGTCGGCCTCGTGCTCGTCGGCACCCTGCTCGCCGCGGTGCTGTCGGTGCCGATCGCCTACCTCGCCGCATCCAACACGACGCCGGGGAACGGTTGGCGTGCCGCGGCACGCTTCATCGGAGTCCTCACCCGGGCGCTGCCCGACGTCGTCCTGGCCATGGCTTTCGTGCTGATGTTCTCCCTCGGGACGCTCCCGGGCATCCTCGCCATCGGCATCCACTCGATCGGCATGATCTCGAAGATGTTCGCCGACGCGATCGAGCAGATCGACGAAGGCCCCCGTCTCGCGATCCGCGCCGCCGGAGGCTCGAAGATGCAGGAGTTCAGTGCCGGCATCCTGCCGCAGGTGCTGCCCAGCTGGGTGGCGACCGTGCTGCACCGCAACGACATCAACCTGCGTGGCAGCGTCGTGCTCGGCTACGTCGGCGTCGCCGGCCTCGGCCTCGAGATGTCGTACGCGTTCAAGTCGCTCAACTACGGCAAGGGACTCGGCATCGCCCTGGTCATCTTCATCCTCTGCATCGTGATGGAGATCGTCTCCAGCATGGTGCGCGGGGCGATGCTCGGCGCGCAGAAGCACACCCGCTCCTGGATCGACCGGATGCTGCACCCGCGGCTCGGTGCGCACGCCGCAGCGGCACCCGCCGGGCGCCCGGACTGGGCCGCCAGCCCGCAGACCGCGGTGCGGCGACCCTGGACGGCGCAGCGCGTGCGTCACACGATCGCCGGTGTCGTCGCCGTGCTCGTCGTGATCGGCAGCGTCGTGGTGAGCCAGATCAACTGGATGGACTTCTTCACGTTCTGGGCCAAGCTGCCCGAGGTCGCCGCCCGGTTCTGGCCGCCGTCGTTCGGCAACTACGACGCGAGCGCGATGTTCGAGGCCATGCGCGACACGGTCGCGATCGCTCTCGCCGCGACGGTGCTCACCCTGCTCCCGTCGATCCTGCTGGGCTCACTCGCCGCCCGCAACGTCGCTCCGAGCCCAGGGGCGCGGGGAACGGCACGGCTGCTGCTCGTCGGCATCCGCGGCATCCCGGAACTCATCCTCGCGATCGTGCTCGTCGTCATCACGGGCCTCGGTGCGCAGGCGGGTGTCATCGCCCTCGCGATCGGCGGCATCGGACTCCTCGGCAAGCTCATCGCCGACTCGTTCGAAGAGGTGGACCGCGGTCCGGAGCGGGCGCTGCGTGCGGTCGGCGCGACCCGTCTGCAGACCTACACCTCGGCCACCGTGCCGCAGGGGATGCAGGCGCTCATCGGCCACAGCTTCTACATGCTCGACACGAACATCCGCGCGGCGACGATCCTCGGCATCGTCGGCGGCGGAGGAGTGGGGTACTACCTGCTCAATGCCAGCCAGGGCTCGCGCTACGAGACCGTGACCGCGATCGTCCTGATGATCCTCGTCACCGTGCTCGTGGTCGAAGGGCTCGCCATGTGGATGCGGAAGGTGTTCCGATGAACGGCACTCACGACACGGCCGACGTCGTGGTCGTCGGCTCGGGCATCGTCGGCCTCGGTGCGGCCTACGCGGCGGTCCGCCGTGGGCTGCGCGTGGTGGTCGTCGACCGCACCGAGGCCCCGGTCGGCGCCACGATCCGCAACTTCGGGCATCTCTGCATCGGCGCCCAGGGCGGGGAGGCCCGGCGCTACGCCGACGTCTCCCGCGAGCTGTGGCTGCGCCTCGCCAAAGATGCCGGTTTCTGGCTGCGCGAGTCGGGCACACTCGTGGCCGCCCGCCACGACGACGAGATCGCCGTGCTCGAGGCGGCCTCCCGCGAGGGCGGCATCCGCCTGCTCGAGGCCGACGAGCTCCTGCGCCTCGCCCCGCTCCGGGCGGACGGCCTCGTCGGCGGCGCGCACATCGAAGTCGACCTGCAGACCGATCCGCGCACGGCGGCCACGGCGATCGTGCGTCATCTCGCGAGCCTGGGAGTGGAGTTCCGGTTCCGCACCGCGGTCACCGCGGTGGGGGCCGGCCGGGTCGAGACCACCCGAGGCCCGATCGGCTGCGGGAGCGTCGTCGTCGCGGTGAACCACGACATCGACCAGCTGCTTCCCGAGGTCGCCGAGCGGCACGGGATCGCACGCTGCGCCCTCGACATGATGCGGGCGGCGGTGTCGTTCCGGCATCCGCTCGCCGCGCCACTGCTCACCGGCTGGTCGCTCGTGCGCTACGGCCGCTTCGCCGACGGGGTCGAGGCCACAGTGCTGCGGGAACGCCTGCATGTCGAGCGGCCCGACCTCGCGGCCATCGACCTCAACCAGATGTACACGCAGCTGCCGGATGGCACGCTCATCATCGGCGACTCGCACGCGACCGCGGTCGCTCCGGCGCCCTTCCAGCCCGAGGCCGCCTTCACCGCGTTCCTCGCCGAGGCGACGGCGCTGTTCGACGCACCGGCTCCGCGGGTGATCGAGCGGTGGCAGGGCGTCTACGCGAAGGGACCGCAGGAGTTCCTGATCGACCGCGGCGACGACGGCGTGCTCGTGCTCGCCGCGACCACCGGCATCGGGATGACCACGGGCCTCGGCCTGGCCGAAGAGAACCTCGCCGCCGCCTTCGGGTGGACGGCAGCAATGGAAGGAACATCATGACCACTCCTCTCGAACTCGTCGTCCTCGACATGGCGGGAACCACGGTGCTCGACGACGGCGTCGTGGAGCAGGCGTTCCAGCGCGCCGCCGAGCGCACGGGCGTCGCCGACCGGATGCCGTGGGCCGCCGCGCTGGACTACGTGCGCCTGACCATGGGTCAGTCGAAGATCGACGTCTTCACGCACCTCGCCTCGGGCGACCGGGCCGCGGCCGAGCGCGCCACCGTCGCGTTCGAGGGTGCCTATGCCGAGATCGTCGCCGAGCAGGGTGTCTCCGAGATCCCCGGCGCGGCAGACGCGATCCAGGGTCTGAAGGACGCCGGGCTGAAGGTCGCGCTGACGACCGGGTTCGCCCCGGTGACGCGCGAGGCTCTCATCGACGGACTCGGCTGGCGGGACCTCATCGACCTCGCGCTGTCTCCCGTCGACGCGGGTCGCGGTCGCCCGGCACCCGACCTCGTGCTCGCGGCCCTGCTGCGCACGCAGACCTCGTCGGTGCAGGCCGTCGCCGTCGCCGGAGATACCGTCAGCGACGTCGAGTCCGGGCGTCGGGCGGGTGCCGGCTTCGTCGCCGGCGTGCTCACCGGTGCCCACGATCGCCCGGCGCTCAGCGCCGCGGGAGCGGATGCTGTGCTGAGCGACGTGACGGCCCTCCGCGGCGTGCTCGCCCAGCGTGAGCTGCTCCCGTTCGTCACCGCCTCCTGAGAGGGATCGCCATGGGAACGCTGCTGATCCGTCCACCCGGTCACCGCCGAGATGTCGCCCTGCGCCCGGCGGCGACCGCGATGGTCTGGATCGGCGAGGGGCATCCGCACGAGATGATCGCGGTGCCGGGAGTCGCGCTCGCCGACGGCGACGTGCTCGTCGCGGTCGAGATGTCGACGATCTGCGGCTCCGACGTGCATACGGTGCAGGGGCGCCGCTCGGCCCCGACCCCGCTCGTTCTCGGTCACGAGAGCGTCGGGAGGGTGATCGCGACCGGCGACACCGGCGCGAACACGGTCGACGGCACTCCGCTGCGCATCGGCGACCGCGTGGTGTGGTCGGTGACGATCTCGTGCGCGAGCTGCGATCGATGCCTGCGGGGGATGCCGCAGAAGTGCCGCAGCCTCGGCAAGTACGGGCACGACCGGGTCGGTGCGCACGGCGACCTGACCGGTGCGTTCGCGAGCCATGTGCAGCTGCGGGAGGGCACCGCCATCGTGCGCGTGCCCGAGGCGCTGCCGGCATCCGTGCTCGCCCCGGCGGGGTGTGCGACTGCGACGGCCTGGGCGGCCGTGGCCAGGGCCGCGCGAGACCACGACCTCGACGGGGCCAGCGTACGGATCCATGGGGCGGGCCTCGTAGGGCTCTCCGCGGCCGCGATCGCCGCGGAGCAGGGTGCGAGGGTCGAGGTTCTCGACCCCAACCCGGATCGTCGTGCGCTCGCCGCGCGGTTCGGCGCGACGAGTCTGGACCGCGATCCCGACGTCGTGATCGAGGCCTCGGGGCACGCCGTGGGCGAGGCGCTCGCCGGCGTGACCGTCGGTGGCACGGTGGTGCTGGTCGGCAGCGTTTTCCCCGCCGATCCCGTCCCGCTCGACGCCGAGAGCATCGTGCGGCGCCTGGTCACGGTCGCCGGCATCCACAATTACACGGGAGCCGAACTCGCCGAGGCCGTCGCGTTCCTGGCCGGGCGCGGGCGCGCCTATCCGTTCGGCGATGCGGTCGGCGCGGTGCGCGGGCTCCCGGAGATCGATGCAGCCCTCGAAGAAGCGGCGGCACCCGGCGCACCGCTGCGGATCGGACTGCTCCCGGGGCACTGACCCTTCGGGGACCGGCGGTCGATCTACGCGTTCTGCTGCGGGGTTCGGCGGGGGCCGGCGGGTCGCAGGCCCTCGGCATGGAAGGCCAGCAGCCGGACGGCGGCCTCGACCGTCGCCGCCAGGACCTCTTCGGGATCTCCCGTCAGCGCAAGGCGGCGGTGTCCGACCGCGTCGGCGGTGGCCCACCCGAGGTAGACCGTCCCCGGCTCATGCGCCCCCTCGGGATCGGGCCCGCCGACTCCGGTCGTCGACACGCAGAGGTCGGCGTCGAGCAGATCGCGCGCTCCGAGGGCGAGCTGTTCGGCGCACGCCGCCGAACAGGGGTCCGTGCCGGGGACCAGCCCGAGCACGCGCTCCTTCACATCCGTCAGATAGGCCACGACGCCGCCCGCGAACCACTCGGATGCCTCGGCTCCGGACCCGACCGTGTTCGCCAACCGACCCGAGGTGAGGGACTCCGCCACGGCCACACGCAGCCCTCGTTCGCGCGCGAGGTCGCTCAGTCGTTCGATGTCGTCGGTCACTGCGAGATGCTCTCCACCGTCTTGCCGGTCGTCGCCGCCGACAGCGAGCGGGCGATGTCGGCCTGGCTGACGATTCCCACCAGCCGATGCTCTGCGATCACGGGCAGCCGCCGTATCTGGTGCTCCTCCATGCGGTCCAGCGCGACCCGGATGTCGTCGTCCGCGTCGACCGTGATGGGCTTTCCGTTGGCGAGCGCCTCCGCAGGGGTGGTCTCCGGATCCATCCCGAGCGCGATGGCACCGACGACGATGTCGCGGTCGGTGAGCATCCCCTTGAGGCGGCTGTCCTCACCGCAGATGGGCAGGGCTCCGACGTTCAGATCCGCCATGACCGATGCGGCGATGCGCAGTGAGTCGTTCACGCCGATGCAGCGCGGGCTCGGAGTCATGAGGTCGCGTGTGGTGGTCATCGTCTTCCCTCTCGTGTTCGTCGAAGCGCGTCGGCGCCCGGCATCACCGCTGCGCGGGCGGGGCGGACTCCGCGGCGTCGCCGTCGTAGTCCGGACGCGGGGGCTGCAGCGGCTGATCCGAGTACTCGCCACCCGCGCGTCCGCCGTAGGGGCGGCCGTGGTCGGCGAACTCCTCGCGGGCGAACACCAGCGTCCAGGGTCCGGCCGTGAAGTGCGCGCCGGTGCGGAGCGTCTCGCTGTCGTCACCCGGGTGCGTGGCATCCGCGCCGGCGTTGGCGTTCATCTCGCCCTCGCCGTGCAGCGTCAGCACGTACTCGTCGCGGTCGTCGTGCGTGATCGTGGCATGCAGGGGATCGGTGTCGGGCAGGCGCAGCTCGTTGCCCTCGGCGGAGCCGATCCGCACCTCATCCGCCTCGAGCGCGAATTCGGTGCGCTCGTCGTCGCGCGTGATGCGCAGCCGGGGGTTCCCCGCGCCCCACTCGGCGTGGGTGGTCCCGGGGGTGTATCCCTCGTCGGGGCGGTCGTCGATGTGTCGTGCGTTCATGGAAATGCCCTCCTCGAGCTGGGGAATCCGACATTAGGAGGGCTTCTCCGTTCTGCCGAGGGGGTTGACTTCGCGATGGCGGACGCGCAGCCGCCCTCGCGCAGAACAGAGGCGGAATACTGTCGCCGCGTGAGCGAGAATAGGGTGAGCCGTCGTCTCGGCCAGACTGCGACCAAGGAGCACACGATATGGGCAAGTTCGTCTATGAAGGTGGAGTGAAGACCGAGATCGAAGATCGCGCTCTCACGCATCTGCAACTGGTCATCACCGCGAAGCTGCGGCGCGGAGAGCCGTTCCCGTTCAGCTGGCGTGAAGATGCGAGCGTCGGCGGCGGACGCACGACCGTGTGGATCCAGCCGGGCAGCTCCCTGGTGTTCAAGTACTTCGGCAGCCGCCAGCCCTCCATCAACCGGGCGTGGATCGAGGCTCTCGCCTTCACCGCCAACGCGCCGAGTGGCCTGTATCTGGTTCCCGAGCCCGCCGAGGCCGGCGTGGAGCCGGGCACCGAAGAGATCCCCGTCACGCCTCAGCTCTGACTCGGCCGCACGTCTCCTCTCGAGGCGGCGCTCCTCGCCGCCTCCATGCACGGCTGTCAACCCCCTGCACTCGCGGCGGTCGATCCGGAAGAGTCGGTCCGACACATCGAGACGAGGAGGATCGGCCATGACCGACAACGCTTCCGACCCCCGGCACGCGCATCGCGAGGAGGGCTTCCCCGCGCAGCAGCAGGACCAGCCCGGACTCACGGAGCTGACGCGCCCCGACCCCGACCACGGTGAGGAGAGCTACGTCGGCCATGGCCGCCTGGCGGGGCGTCGAGCGCTCATCACGGGCGGCGACTCCGGCATCGGGCGGGCGGTCGCGATCGCCTTCGCACGCGAGGGCGCCGATGTCGCGATCGCGCACATGCCGGAGGAGCAGGACGACGCGGAAGACACTCTGGCGCTGGTCCGCGAGGCGGGGCGCACGGGTGTGAGCTTCGCGGGAGACCTGCGTGACGAGACCTTCGCGACCGACATCGTGGCCCGCACGCGGAGTGAACTCGGCGGGCTCGACACCCTCGTGCTCAACGCCGCCTACCAGCACGACATCGACGGCTTCGAGAACCTCGAGACCGACCGGATGCGGCGCGTGTTCGACACGAACCTCGTGGGCCTGCTGTTCTCGGCCCGCGCGGCGTACCCCGACCTCGAGCCGGGTGCGAGCATCATCGTGACGGCATCCGTCCAGGCATTCAACCCGTCGCCCGGACTCATCGACTACGCGATGACGAAGGCCGCCCAGGTGGCGTTCGTGAAGGCGCTCGCGGAAGAGGCAGGGCCCAAGGGCATCCGAGTCAACGCCGTGGCGCCCGGCCCGATCTGGACGCCGCTGATCCCCGCGACCGGCTGGGATGCCGAGCGGCTCGCGACCTTCGGACAGGACACGCCCCTCGGACGCGCGGGGCAGCCGGCGGAGCTCGCAGGCGCCTACGTCTACCTCGCCTCGGCGGAGTCGTCGTACACGTCCGGCTCGGTGATCGCGGTGACGGGCGGCAAGCCGCTCTGATCTGACCGGCGGCCGAGGGCCGCCCGCCTAAGCTTGTCTGGTGCAGAAGCCCGCCGCGTCCGGCCCCCTCGTGGGCGTCGCACTCGTCATCGGCTCGTGCCTCTCACTGCCCTTCGGTGCGGCCGTCGCGGCGCAGCTGTTCCCGGTGCTCGGGCCCTGGGGCGTGACCTCGCTGCGGGTCGCGATCGCCGCCATCCTGCTCGTCGTCATCGTGCGGCCGCGCCCGGGCAAGTGGACGCGCCCGCAGTGGCTCGCCGCCGTGCTCTTCGGCGTCTCGCTGGCCGCGATGAACGGGTTCTTCTACGCCGCGATCGACCGCATCCCGCTCGGCCCCGCCGTCGCGATCGAGTTCCTCGGTCCGCTCGTGCTCGCCGCCGTGCTGACCCGTCGTCTCGCGGACGCCGCCTGGGTCGGTGTCGCCCTCCTCGGCATGGTCGCACTGGGCATCGACGGCCTGATCGGGGCCGAGCCGCTCGACCCGCTCGGGCTCGTGTTCATCCTCATCGCGGCCGGGTTCTGGGTGATGTACATCCGCATGAGCGCCCGCGTCGGCGCGCTCATCCCCGGCAGCAGCGGCCTGGCGATGGGGCTCGTCGTGGCGGCCGTGCTCCTCATCCCGGTCGGCATCCCGGCGGCATCGACGGTCGCGATGGACCCGCAGCTGCTGCTGCTGGCCGCCATCACCGCGGTGCTGTCATCGGTGATCCCGTACAGCTTCGAGCTGGCCGCGCTGCGCCGTCTGCCGCAGCGCGTGTTCGGCGTGCTGCTGAGCCTCGAACCGGCGTTCGCAACGCTGGCCGGTTGGCTGATCCTCGGCCAGGATGCGACTCCGCTGCGGATGCTGGCAGTCGTCCTCGTGATCGCCGCCAGCGTCGGTGCGACGCTCGGCGTGCGGAAGGACCGCCGAGACGGCGGCCCCTCCGGCCCGTTCACCGCCCCGATACCGCTGCCCGACTGACCGCGGGGGTCGGGAGCGGGAACCGTCGGCGCAGGATGACGCGCTGCACGAGCGTCCACACCACCGTGACCGTGAGGTACAGCGCAGCCGCGAGGGGTACGAAGGCCGCGAAGACCGCCGTCAGGTAGTGCAGCGACGACATCACGCGCAGCATCGTGGGGGAGTTCAGCGGCGAGTCGTCGCCCTCGACCGGCGTCGGACGGAACACCCGGCGGGTGACCTCGGCGACGGCGATCATGATGGCGAGCAGCACCCCGAAGACGAGGAAAGTCGTGGGCGTGGCCGTGCCCCCGAACAGCGCCGAGACCAGGCTCGTCCCCAGCGGAGCGCCGAACAGGTCGTGGGAGAGCAGCTCGTTCGGGTGTCCGGCGATCTCCGGCCGCAGGAACAGTGTGTACAGGATGCCGACGACGGGGGCCTGCGCCAGCACCGGGAGCATGCCCGCGAACGGCGAGGTGTTCTCGGCCTTGTACAGCGCCATCATCTCCTTCTGCAGGCGCTCGGGGTTCTTCTTGTGGCGGCGCTGCAGCTCGCGCAGCTTCGGGGCGAGGCGCGCCCTGGTCTGCTCGGCCTTAGCCTGCGAGATGCCGACGGGGATGAGCAGGGCCCGCACCAGCAGAGTGACGAGCACGACCGCGAGGGCTGCGGCCGAGGCTCCGGCGATCGGGGTGAGGAGGTCGGAGAGCCCGGTCAGTGCGCCGTAGGCGGCGTTGAGGAGGGCGGCGAGAGGGGGAAAGGCAAAGGGGTCCATGGAGTTGTCCGTTCGTGGCGTCGGGAAGGGTCGGCGAAAGCCGCGTCATCCCGTCGTGTGGACGGACTACGCGGCGGTCGCGACCCCCGGCGCGCGCGGGCGCGGATGGCCGGCAGCGTCAGGATCGCTCTGCGTGAGCAGGGTTCCGATGTCGATCGCCCGCAGCGGATGCGGGGCGTCGGAGGTGGCCTCGGGGCGCACGCTCAGCACGATCGCGAGCGTCAGCGCCGTGACGGCGAGCAGTGCGATGGCGAGACCGAGGGCGGCGGCATCCGGCATCGAGACGAGTCCGAGCGCGGTCGCGACGAAGCTCAGCATCTGCCCGAACCACTCGCTCATGCGCACTCCCCTCTGCAGCGAGGGTAGCACCGGGGACCGCGAGACCGGCCGTCACGGTCGACCGTCTCCCTCCGCCGCGGGCGTAACGTCGAAGCATGAGTGACCTTCGCGCCCTGCTCGGGATCGAGCATCCGATCATCCTCGGCCCGTTCGGCGGGCTCTCCTCGATCGCACTCACCGCGGCGGTGAGCAACGCCGGCGGGCTCGGCTCGTTCGGCCTGTACGGCTACGACGGCGACCGCATCCGCACGACCGGGGCCGACCTTCGGGCAGCGACCGACCGGCCGTTCGCGGTGAACATCTGGCTGCCCACGGGCGACGAGGTCGAGCCGAACCCACAGCACACGGTCTTCGCGCAGGCGCTGCAGCCGTTCTACGAGGCGGTCGGCGTCGACGTGCCCGCCCGGCCGGAGCGTTACAACCCGCCGCTCGAGGAACAGCTGGAGGCGATCTGGGAGATCGCGCCCGCGGTGCTCAGCGTGGTGTTCGGCGTGCCGTCTGCGGACATGGTCGATGAGGCCCGCCGCCGCAGCATCCGCATCGTCGGCACGGCGACCACGGTGGCCGAGGCGGTCGCCCTCGCCGAGGCGGGCGTGGATGCCGTAGTCGCGACCGGTGCGGAGGCGGCCGGCCACCGGGTGTCGTTCCTGCGCCCGGCCGAGGAGTCGCTGGTGGGGACGTTCGCGCTGGTGCCGCAGGTCGTCGATGCGGTCGACGTTCCCGTGATCGCGGCGGGAGGCATCGCCGACCGGCGGGGGGTGGCCGCGGCCTTCGCGCTGGGCGCCTCCGGAGTGCAGGTGGGGACGGCGTTCCTCGCGACCGCCGAGTCTGCAGCGAACCAGGCCCACCGTGAGGCGATCCAGTCCACTGCCGCCGACGAGACCGTGCTCACGCGCGCGATGAGCGGGCGACTGGCTCGCGGTGCGCGCAACCGCGTCGTGCGGGCGATCGAGGCGAGCGGCACGATCGCTCCATTCCCGATGCAGAACTGGCTCACCGGCCGCTTCCGCACCGCGGCGGGGGAACAGAACCTGGGCGCGCTGCAGTCGCTGTGGATGGGCCAGGCCGCCCCACTCGTGCGCCACGACACCGCCGCTGAGGTGTTCGCCGAGCTGGCGGCAGGCGTTCCGGCGGCCGACCGCTAGAGGATGACCGTGGACTTGCCGTGCACGATCACGCGGTCCTCGGCATGCCACTGCACGGCGCGGGCCAGCACCAGGCGCTCCACGTCGGCACCGCGGCTCTGCAGCTGAGCCGCCGACTCGGAGTGGGTCACGCGCGTGACGTCCTGCTCGATGATCGGGCCCTCGTCGAGGTCGGCCGTCGCGTAGTGCGCGGTCGCGCCGATGAGCTTGACGCCGCGGTCTTTGGCACGCGCGTACGGGTTCGCACCGATGAACGCGGGCAGGAACGAGTGGTGGATGTTGATCACCGGCACCTCGAGACGGGTGATGAAGTCGTCGGTGAGGATCTGCATGTAGCGGGCGAGCACGACGAGGTCGACGTTTCCGTGCAGCAGCTCGAGCTGACGCTCCTCCATGGCGGCCTTGTCGCCGGAGGGGATGTGCACGAACGGCACACCGAACGAGCGCACCGACTGGGCCAGATCGGGGTGGTTGGAGACGACCATCGTGATGTCGATGTCGAGCTGGCCGCGCTGCGTGCGCCACAGCAGCTCCATCAGGCAGTGGTCGTACTTGGACACGAAGATCGCGACGCGCTTGCGGCGGGCCACGTCGTGCAGCGACCATTCCATGCCGAAGCGCTCGGCAACGGCGGCGATGTCGGCTTCGAGGGCCGGGCGCGCGGCGGAGAGTCCGTCGAGGTGGATCACGGTGCGCTGGAAGAAGCGTCCGCCCTCGGAATCGGTGGAGTGCTGGTCGAGCGAGATGATGTTCGCGCCGTGCTGGGCGAGCACACCGGCGACAGCGGCGACGATGCCGGGCTGGTCGTCGCAGGCGATCAGCAGGCGGGCGGTATCGGGCTGAGACATGGGGGCTCCTCGAGGGTGTGCATCGATTCTGCCGTGGATGCAGAGCGGGGGCGAATCGCGGGAGGCGACTCGCTACTCTGAGTCTCGTGGAAGCGAGTGACCTCGGCCTGGTGCTGATCCCCCTGCTGGCCGTTGCGGCGCCCCTGCTCGCCCGCGGCGTGCGTCCCGTGGTGCGGGTGCCCATCGTCGTGTTCGAGCTCGTGCTCGGCATCCTCGTCGGACCGGCGGTGCTCGGCTGGGTCGAGCCCGGTCCGCTGCTGGAGAAGCTCAGCGACTTCGGCCTGGCGCTGCTGTTCTTCGTCGCCGGCACCGAGATCGACTTCAAGATGGTGGCCGGAAAGCCGCTCGCGCGGGCATCGGCCGGCTGGCTCCTGAGCGTGCTGCTGGGCATCGGCCTCGGCTTCTTCTTCGCGCCGGGCGAGGGGATGGTCGTCGTCGGCATCGCACTCAGCTCCACGGCGCTGGGCACGCTCATGCCGATCCTGCGCGACGCCCGCGAGCTCGACACGCCCTTCGGCCGAGCGATCAGCACGATCGGGGCCGTCGGGGAGTTCCTGCCCCTGATCGCGATCTCGATCTTCCTGAGCACGCGGACCACGCCTATCGCCACGGCCGTCCTGCTGACCTTCGTGGTGCTCGCCGGACTCGCGGTGCTGCTCGCGCATCGCGTGCCGCACGGGCGTCTGCATCGCATCGTCCTGGCGACACTGCACACGTCCGACCAGTTCGGGGTTCGTTTCGTGATCCTGCTCATCGCCGCCCTCGTCGGTCTGAGCGTGATGCTCGACCTCGACATGCTGCTGGGCGCGTTCGTGGCCGGTGCGGTCTGGCGCATCATCATGACGCGTGCGCCGAAGGAGTCCGCCGAGCAGATCGAGAGCAAGATCGAGGCCATCGCGTTCGGCTTCCTGGTGCCGATCTTCTTCCTCTACACCGGTGTGACCTTCGACCTGCAGGCGTTGCTCACATCGCCGACCGCGCTGGCGCTGGTGCCGATCTTCCTGATCGCCCTGCTCGTGATCCGCGGTGCGGCCGCGCAGCTCTCGGCTCCCGCGGGGATGAGCGTCCGCGACCGTGCCGCGCTCGGTCTGCTGGCCGCCACTGGTCTGCCGATCATCGTCGCGGTCACCGCGATCGGTGTGGATCAGGACATGCTCGACACCGGCACGGCCGCCGCGCTGGTCGGGGCCGGCATGCTCTCGGTGCTGCTGTATCCGCTGATCGGGATGACGCTGCGCGGCGATCGCGCGGAGGTCGTCGGACCGGCACGCGCGGGCGAGGCTGTGCAGGGGGAGCTGTGACCACCGCATCGGCGCTGCTGACCGCGGCTGTGGCCGCCCTCGACGGCGCCCCGAAAGAGGGGCTGGGCGAGCAGCGCGACTCCCGATGGCGCGGGCGTCGCATCGTGCGTGTCGGCGAGGCCTGGCATCTCGGAGTGCTGCTGCTGACCGACACGCATGCGCTGGCGACCGCCGAGGTGCTGCGGGCCGCCGATCCCGGCCGCCGCGGCTACACGGCCGAGTCGGCGCGCGAGCGGGCCGAGCGCCGGGCCGAGGCGCTGCGCGGGGGCTTCGACGAGGGCGACGTCGTGCACGTGGGGTGGAGCGTGATCGACGTGGATGCGGTGGATGCCGGTGGCTCCTCCGGTCCGCTCGCCCTGGTCGACGGGGTGCCGTCGGTGCGCTGGAGCGCCGCCGGGGGCTTCATGCCGCTGGAGGCATACCTGCGGGAGCGCGTGGCTCTGCTGCGCGACGGCGCGGCCGGCTGACCCGAGCGGGCCGACTCAACCGGGCTGACTCAGCTGAACGTCTCGGCGAATCGCCGGAGGAGCGCCGCGCCCTCGGTGACGGATGCCGCCAGCACCTGTTGCTGCACCGCGTCGAACTCGTCGGGGTCGAAGTAGCCGGTGGTGCGGTAGAACGTCATCCGGTCGGCGAAGTCGCGGGGCGTGGGCTCGGGGTGGAACTGCGCCGCGTACAGATGCGTGCCCACCCGGTAGGCCTGCACGGGGCACACCTCGTTCGTCGCGAGCAGCACGGCGCCGGGCGGGGTATGCGCGGCGCTCTCCTTGTGCGCCGTGAAGACCGTGAGCGCCGGGCCGCTGGGGCCGAACACCGGGTCGGCCGTGCCCTCGGGAGTCACGTCGATCACAGTGGCACTCGCGGGCTCCGGGGTGTCGGTGACGACCTCTCCGCCGAGCATGCGGGTCACGACACCGATGCTGAAGCACGTGAAGAACACGGCGACCTCGGCGGCGATGGCCGCATCGGCCAGAGTGCGCAGATCGGCCTCGACGCGCAGCTGCTCCGGGGACTTCACGGTGTCGGAGACGTTGTACGGCGAACCTCCGACGACGATTCCCTGGTAGCCCCGCGCACGCTCGATGTCGAGCGGCGTCTGCAGCAGGTCGAGCCGGTCGACCACGTCGGCGCCGAGCGCCCGCCGGAACGAGGCGTGCTCGGCATCCGCCGCCCCGAGCTCGGGACGCACGCAGACGTAGAGGAGCGAGGCCATCAGGAGATTCTAACGAGCGCGACGAGCGTCGCCGGTCACCGGGAGGAGTTCGCGGTGCGCCCGCGGACGATGCCGACGAAGGTCTCGACGTCGGGCGTGGTCCGGTCGCGCGGCCAGACGAGGGCGACGGTCGAGGTCGGCCCATTCGCCAGGACGCGGTGGTCGGCATCCTTGCGATGATGCATGCGGGCGAGCGACATCGGGACGACCACGATGCCGACGCCGGATGCGGCGGTCGCGATCGCCTCGTCGGTCGGCAGGGCGGCGAAGCTCGCCGGTGTCGCGCCCGGCAGATCGAGCGGGCCGAGCACGTCGTCGGTGAGGCCGATCACGACCTCGCCCTCGAGGTCGGCGGCGGTGAGCTCTTCGACCGCCATCAGGTGCGAGTCGGCCGCGGCGACGACGACCGGGACCTCGTCGTACAGGGGGATGATGTGCAGTGACTCGTCGGTGAGGGGGAGCCGCACCAGCGCGGCATCCACCTCGTCGAGCGCGGCGCGCTGTGTGGCCGCCTCGATCGGCACGAGCTCGAGCGGCACACGCGGCATCCGCTGTTTCCACGCGCCGATCCACTTGCCCGGAGTCGCACCGGGCACCGCGCCCAGTCGAAAGGTGCGCGGTGCCTCGGGTTCGGGCTGCGGGGCGTCGAAGACGACCTTGGCGGTCTTCTTCTTGGGCTTCTGCGGGGGGAATCGCTCGGCAGGGGCGGCCTTGTTCCGGCGTACGGGCGTGCCGCGGCTTGCGCCCTTCGCGGGCCGTCTTCCCTGATTCGCCATGGGGTCAAGGCTACTCGGCGACGGGCGCGGCCACTTCCTGCTGGGAGTGAGATGCGGCCGCCAGCTTGCGCTGAGCACGGCGGATGAGCCCGGCAGCCCCGCCGACGAGCAGCAGCACGCCGGCGGTGAGCAGGACGATCGCGGTGATCGTCGTGGGTGTCATGGTCATCAGCGCATCCGCGATCGTCTCACGACGGGCGGCGTCGGCGAGCTGGCCGAGCGATACGGCGGCGATGGCCGCGAACAGCAGTCCCCAGATGATGGCGGCCCAGCGGGTGCGCGGCGCGGTGGTCGGCTCGGTGGTCGTGGGAGTGCTCATCACTGGTCTTCCTTCTTCGGCTCGACGACGGTGATGGAGATCTCGCCGCTGTTCTGATCGATGGTGACGGGTTGGATGGTGGTGGTCGACACGTTCTCCGCGGAGATGTTCTCGGCGACGACCGACTCCCCGTCGCGCCGCGTGCCCGCCCAGGTGCCGGAATCGATGATGTTGTAGTACTCGGCGTCGACGCGGGTCCAGGTGATATCCGCCGTGTCGACGGTCGCACGCAGCTGCAGCTGGACACCCGGATCGACGTAGATGTTGGTCGCGCCGGAGCCCTTCTCGATCACGATCGGCCGGGGCGCGTCGTCGTGCTGATTCAGCGAGACGTTGAGCTCGCCGAACGGCTGCCGGACATGTTCCGCGCGGTAGTTCGTGACCGACGCCCAGCCGAGGCTGAAGCCCTGCAGGGAGGAGAACCCGCCGACCACGAGGCCGCCCACCAGCGTGAGCACGGTGATGAACGCCAGGAAGCCGCTGCGTCGGCGGAACGCTCCGGCGACGATCATGCCGAGCGCCAGGATGAGGGCGGCGGCGAGCAACCCGAGGGCTGTGCCGACCACTTCGCCACCCGCGACGAGACCGACAGCGGCCCCGGTGATGATCGCGAGACCGAGGATGGTCGCGGCGAATGCGAAGCCTGCGCGCGGGTTCGATGCGCGGCGGATGCGTCGACGCTCGGCTGCCTCGGAGGCGAAGACGGCGGCCTCGGCCTGGCGCTCACGGCGCAGCTGATCGCGGGCGGCGCGCTCGACATCCTGCTGCTGACGTCGCCACGCCTGGTCCTGTTCCTGTCTCTTATACACATCTGACGCTGCCGACGAACGCGCC